>JALUJS010000620.1 GCA_027056825.1 Candidatus Krumholzibacteriia bacterium
TGGACCCTGGACAATCCACATCGGCAGAAATAGTAGCAACATTAAATGGTAATGCAATGCAATATTGTCCGGTCGGCCCGACCCGGGAGCGTTGCCAAATCCCCGCGCACCGCCTAGAATCCCTTTTTTACCGCTCATCAACCAAGGAGTGAACCCCCATGTCCACAAACCGGCCGTTTCCCGGATTCCTCGCGTCCATCCTGCCACGGGTCGGTTGCGCACTGCTGGCGGTGATGATCCTGACCGCAGCGGCGGCCTCCGCCTCGGTGCTGCCGGGCGGCCGCACGGGCTTCCAGCTCGTCGGCGGGATGATCAAGCTGCACGAGGGAAGCTGGGACTACAGCACCGTGGACCGCCTGGCCGGGCTGTCCCTGGTGCGGGACATGGGACCGCAATGGCGCTTCCGTCTGGAGCTGCGCAACGGCTTCGTCAGCGCCGGGGTCGACCGCCCGGGCGCCGAGGCGGGCTGGACCAGCGACTCACGGCAGCCCTTCTACACCCTGCTGACCCAGCCCATGCTGGGGATCGACCACCTGTTCAGTCCCTCGGCCTCCCTGACCCCCTTCGTGGGAGCCGGCCTGGGCCTGACCACCTGGACCGTGGTGCGCCGCGAGGACGGCGAACCCGGCTGGTTCGCCACCGGCGACGCCGTCACCGGCTACGACATCGACGGCTCTCCCCGCGCCCTCGAGGGTACGGACCTGACCCTCGAAGTCCGGCTCGGCGCCACCTGGCGCCTGAACCGCCGCTTCGCCCTGGACCTGGTCACCGCCTACCAGGTCCGCCAGGGCAACGACCTGGACGACATCGGCCTGAGCAGCATCTGGGGCCCCGACCACGTGGACGCCAACCGGGCCGCGGCGGTGGCCATGTTGGGGGTAACCTGGTGGCTCGGCGACCGGGACGCCGACGGCGACGGCGTGCCCGACGACCTGGACCAGTGCCCCGACGGCCGCGAGGATATGGACGGCTGGAACGACCTGGACGGCTGTCCCGACCCGGACAACGACGGCGACGGCATCCTGGACGCCCAGGACGGCTGCCCCAACCTGCCCGAGGACTTCGACGGCTTCCAGGATGATGACGGCTGTCCCGACCTGGACAACGACGGCGACGGCATCCGCGACGGCCGCGACCGGTGCCCCGACCAGCCCGAGGATATCGACGGCTTCGAGGACCAGGACGGCTGCCCCGATCTGGACAACGACGGCGACGGCGTGCCGGACATCCGGGACCAGTGCCCCTTTACCCCCAAGGGCGTCCCGGTGGACGCGCACGGCTGTCCCCTGACCGGGGATCGTTGAGCCGCCCGGCCAACCTGATCATGAAAGACGGCCGCTGATCCGTTCAGCGGCCGTCTCCGGTTTTCCGGCGGGAACACCCGGCAAGTTTCAGCGCCCGATACCCGCACGGGCCAGCGCCGCGCGCAGCTGGCCCTCCTTCTGCGCGCCCACCATGTGGGCCCGGATGGTCCCGTCGCGGTCGATGACGAAGCCCGCGGGAATGCTCGAGGCCTTGTACTTGCCGGTGGCGTCCTCGGCTTTGACGCGCACCACCTTGAACGTGTAGCCGTTCTTGGCGATGTAGGACTTGATGGTCCCGACGTCCTCGCTGCTGGCGCACAGGAAAACCACGTCGGCGGACGGGGACAGTTCCTCGTGCAGCTTCTGCAGGTGGGGCATCTCCATCTTGCAGGGCCCGCACCAGGTGGCCCAGAAGTCCAGGAACACCACCTTGCCCCGGTAGTCCGTCAGGTTGACGGGATTGCCGTCCAGGTCGGTGAAGCTGATGTCCGGCGCCTTCTGACCCACCATGGACTCGGGGTTGACCACCTTCTCCAACTGGTCGACCACCACCGCGCCCTCCGGCGGGGTGAAAGTGAACAGGGACTCGTCCACCGGCTGGTTGAGGGAGAACGAGCTGGTGGTGAAGGTCAGGGTCTGCTCCATGGCCATCCCGTTGCGCATGCCGGTCATGGTCATGACGGCCTTGAGGACCAGGCCGCTTTCGGGGTCGAACCAGTACT
>JALUJS010000621.1 GCA_027056825.1 Candidatus Krumholzibacteriia bacterium
GAGGTGGTGCGCGAGCGGATCTCCAGCACCGTGTCCAGTCCCGCCGGCCGGCGGTAGCGGATGTGCACCTCGGTCACGACGAAGCCCAGGCCGCGCTGCTTCCAGGCCCCGAGATCCAGGCCCGATTCCAGGAAGGACCAGCGGGCCTCCTCGAGGAATTCCAGGTAGCGCGCGTTGTTGACGTGGCCGTAGAAATCGCAGTGGTAGCCCCGCACCTTGATCCGCAGGGTGTGTTCCATGGGTGTTTCAGCCTTTCGTTGTTTCCGGCCGCCTGCGGTCCAGCAGCCAGGGCAGGCGGTCCAGGTCCACGTTGCCGCCGGACAGGATGACGCCCACCCGCAGGTCGGCCAGTGCGCCCGGCCGCGCCAGCAGCGCCGCCAGCGGGACGGCCGCCGACGGTTCGATGATGATCTTCATGCGCTCCCACACCAGGCGCATGGCCCGCACGATGTCCTCCTCTCCCACGGTCCAGATGGCTGCGACCCGCTCGCGGATGACCGCGAAGGTCAGCTCGCCCAGGGAGGTCAACAGGCCGTCGGCGATGGTCGCCGGATCGACGGAGGGAATGATGCGCCCGGCGGCCAGGGAGCGGGCCGCATCGTCCGCCCCGGCCGGTTCGGCGGCGATGACCCTCGGCCGGGGCGCGGAGCCCGCGCATACCGTGGCGGTACCGGACAGCAATCCGCCTCCTCCCACCGGCGCCATGACCACGTCCAGATCCGGGACCTCCTCCAGCAGCTCCAGGGCGGCGGTGCCCTGCCCGGCCATCACCCGTTCGTCGTTGTAGGGGTGGATAAAGACGGCGCCGGTGCGTGCGGTCACCCCGGCCAGGGTCTCCTCCCGCGCCGCCAGGGTGGGCGCGCAGGGAATGATCCCGGCCCCGTAGCCGGCCACCGCCCGGCGCTTGACCTCCGGCGCGTTCTCCGGCATGACCACGAAAGCCGGGATGCCCCGCAGGCGGGCGGCCAGGGCGAGGGCCTGGGCGTGGTTTCCCGAGGAGTGGGTGGCCACCCCCCGCGCGGCCTCGGCCTCCTTGAGGCTGAAGACCGCGTTCACCGCGCCCCGCATCTTGAAAGCGCCGACCTTCTGGAAATTCTCGCACTTGAAGAACAGGCGGACCCCGGTCAGGTCGTCCAGGGCGGCGCAGGTCATCACGGGGGTGCGGTGCACGAGGCCGGCGATCCTCGCGGCCGCCTCGCGGACGTCGGCAATGCTGATCATCCGGTTTCTCCTGGCTCATGGGGCGATACCATGGCAAGCCTAGCCCACGCGCCGCCCCGGTCCCATAAAAAAACGCCGCCCCGGCGGGGCGGCGTGATGACGGCGGAGAAAGGATCGTCAGGCGAAATGGCCGGCGGCGACCTCGTCCCAGTTGATGTAGGACGCGACCTCCCGCAACTCCTCCAGGTGCACGACCATGCGGTCCAGCAGGGCGTCCGCGCCCTCCAGGCTGCCGTCCTTGGCCAACAACTCCAGTTCCAGGGCGGCCTGAACGAAGGCTCCCGCGCAGAAGTTGGATGCTCCGCCCTTCATGCCGTGGGAATCGATGGCCACGGTCTTGACGTCGCCGGCCGCGATGGCCTGCCGCAGGCCCGCGATCTGGTCATCGGCGGTATCGAGGAAGATCTCCACGATCTCCCGCAGGAGTTCCGCGTCGCCGTCCATGTTGTGCAGCGCGGCGCCGAGATCCATGACATTGCTCGGAGTGACGACTTCCTGGGACATTGAGCACTTCCTTGTCGGGTCGTTTACGGTTGCGGATCCACGATCCCCATGCCGTATGGTCATCGGCAGGAAGCGGGGAATATTGAGGGGATATTTTGCGGCTTGCGACCGCTCGGCGGTAACGCGGTGTCGTACAGGAACCTGAAGCACCCGTTGAAGATGGCGTACCAGGGCGGAAAGGAAAGGAAGCGGGCCGGGAGAGAACCCGGCCCGCAAAGGGGAAAACACGATTTCCAGGGCACGATTTTCAGGAAGCGTCGCCTTTTTTGGCGGTGGTTTTCCTGGCCGTCGTCTTCTTC
>JALUJS010000622.1 GCA_027056825.1 Candidatus Krumholzibacteriia bacterium
CACGGTCATCCCCGCCGAAGAGGATCGCGAGGCCATCACCCGCGAGCAGGCGTTGCTGCAGATGCGGTCGCGGGAGCAGGCTGCGCTGGCGGAGCTGGGCATCCAGCTCCTGGTGCCCATGGTGGCCGGCAACCGCCTGGTGGGCCTGCTCGCCCTGCCGGTCCGGCCCGGGCTCGACTACGAACTCCATGAGCTGCGGCTGCTGACCATCGTCGCCGGTCAGGCCGCCCTGCAGCTGGAGAACAGCCGTCTGTACGCCGAGGAACTCGCCAAGCAGAAGCTGGAAGAGGAGATGGCCATGGCCCGCCGCATCCAGGCGCGCCTGCTGCCCGGCCGCATCCCCGACCTGCCCGGCCTCGACATCCACGCCGTGAACATCTCGAGCAAGCAGGTCTCCGGCGACTACTACGACCTCATCGAACGCCGCGACGGCAAGCTGGCCGTGGTCATCGCCGACGTCTCGGGCAAGGGCATGCCCGCTTCCATCCTGGCCTCGAACATCCAGGCCGCCGTGCGCGCCCAGTGCGACATGTGCGATTCGCCGGCCCAGATCCTCGACCGGATCAACCGGCAGATCCACGCCGGCACCGACCCCGAACACTTCGCCACCCTGTTCCTGGCCCTGCTGGATCCGGAGCGCCGGGAGATGGTGTACAGCTCCGGCGGTCACAACGCCCCGGTCCTGCTGCGCGCCGACGGGGCCATCCGGAGGCTCGACAAGGGCGGCCTGCCCCTGGGCGCCTTCGACTTCGGGAGCTACGAGGAGGAGACGGTGTCCCTGGCGCCCGGCGATCTCCTGTTCCTCTACACCGACGGCTTGACCGAGGCCCGCAAGGCGGACAGCGATGAGGATTTCGGCGAGGACCGCCTGGACGGCATCCTGCGGGCCCGCCGCGGTGACCGCGCAGGCGAACTCATCACCGGCATCACCGAGGACCTGGCCGCCTACAGCGGGCGGACAGACCACGACGACGACGTGACCATGATCGCCCTGAAGGTCGGCGCAACCGCCGCCATCCGGGCGCATGATACGCGGGCCGCACAATCCCGCAGCATGGGCCGCGCGCGCTGAAGGAGAGAACCGTGAAGTGGATGACCCTGGTCCTGGTGACCGCCCTGGTCCTCATCGCAGCCGGCCTGCTTCTGAACCGCGGGCCGGGGCCGGACCACCTGTCCGACGACCCCCGGGCCCAGGCCCTGTGCGAGGAAGGCACCGCCGACGTGAACGCCTTCCGGCTGCGCGAAGGCGTCAAGAAGCTGGGCCGCAGCCTGGAGCTGGATCCGTCCCTGGCCGAGGCCTCCATCGCCCGGGCGGCGGGTTTCCTGCGCCTGGGCAGGATCGAGCAGTTCAAGCGGGAGCTGGCGCGTGCGGACAGCCTGACCGCGCGCCTGGCCGACGACCGGCGGCGCATGCTCGCCCAATTGCGTCTGAGCGCCATGTCCCAGTCGAGTTTCCACTCCATGCGCGACTCCCTGCTGGCGGTCCTGGAAAAGGAGATGCCGGACAACATCTACGTGCTGGTGGCCCAGGCCTCGCGGCCCGAAGTGCACGCCGACCCCGCGCGCCAGGAAAAGGCCTGGCTGCGGATCCTGGAAGTCGATCCCAACTATGCCAACAGCTACAACATGCTCGGATACCTGGAGCTGAACCGCGGCAACTACGACCAGGCCATCGAATACATGCAGAAGTACGCCTTCCTCGCCCCCGGCCAGGCCAATCCCCACGACTCCATGGGCGAGGTGCTGATGGTCATGGGCCGCTACGAGGAGGCCGAACAGGAATTCATCCAGTCGGTGCAGATCCAGCCGGACTTCTACCACTCCCTGATCAACCTGGGCAAGGTCCACCTCTACCGGGGCCAGATCGCCAAGGGCGTGGATATCCTGGAGAAGGTTCGCGACCAGGTGCGGGGCAGCACGCTGGAGCGCCGGGTCGACGAGGAGGTCATCAACATCTTCGTCAACTCGAACCTGGACGGGGAACTGGACCGGCTGACCGCCGATTTCATCGCCCGCTATCCCC
>JALUJS010000623.1 GCA_027056825.1 Candidatus Krumholzibacteriia bacterium
CCCACCGACTGCCTCAGCCCCATCGGCGAGGACCTGGTGATGGCCGGGCTCAAGAGCGGCGTCGAGGCCGACTTCTACACGTCGGTCACGCGGCCCGCGTCCGTGTACCGCGGCAACCCCTTCCAGATCGAGGTGGGCCTGGCCTACGGCGGCAAGCTGCCGGGGGACGAGCTGGCCCGCGTGATGCGCTTCGCCAACCGCGTGCCCCTGCTTTACCAGGCGTCGGCCTGCGCCATCCATAAGGCCGTCCTGACCAGCAACTGGCGCGCCTACGGCCTGCAGCAGAGCAAGGGCGCCCTGCCCACCGGGCCCCTGGTGATCCTGGTGCACATGGCCTCGGTGTGGGTGCCGTTTACCTCCGAGTCCAAGGAGGCGGTGGCCCACTACCCGGAGATCATCAAGGAGATCAAGCTGGCCCTGCAGGAGGCCGGCCGCCGCCTGGCCCGGCACATCCGCCGGCGCGAGCGCGAACGCGACGCCGCCAAGAAACAGAGCTACATCCAGAAGTACATCCCGCACATCGGCGAAGCCCTGCAGGAGATCCTGGAGATCGACGATCGGGAAAAGGAAGAGATCATCGCCACCCTGACCGACACGCTCGAGCGCAGCCGCAAACTCTGAGGGGTAGATTCGTGGCCGATCCCTATGCACGCCTGCTGGAACTGTTCGGGGAGATCCGCGCTCTCGAGGGCGTCATGAATCTCCTGGAGTGGGACCAGGAAGTGGTTATGCCCCCCCGCGGGGTGGAGGCCCGGGCAGCCCACCGTTCCACCGTGGCCGCGCTCATGCACGACAAGCTGGTGGCCCCGGAGCTGGGTGATGTCCTCGGGGAGGCCATGGCGGGTCCGGCCGGAGACGATCCCTGGCGGGCGGCCGATCTGCGCGAGTTGAAACGGCTCCGGGACCGCGCCGTCCGGGTGCCCCGCCGCCTGGTGGCCGAGCTGGCCCACGCCGGCAGCCTGGCCCAGAAAGCCTGGGCGGAGGCCCGCGACGCCGACGACTGGTCCCGTTTCGCCCCCCATCTTTCCCGCCTGACGGACCTGCGTCGCGAAGAAGCCGACGCCGTGGGCTGGGAAAACGAGCGCTACGACGCCCTGCTCGACGTCTTCGAACCGGGCGCCAGGGCGGCGGAGCTGGAGGCCCTGTTCACCACCCTCAGGGAACACCTGGTCCCGGTGCTGGAGGCCCTGCGCGAAGCTCCCCGCCCTCCCGAGGCCGGGCCGTGGCTCGGCTCCTTCGCCACCGACGGTCAGGACCGCCTGGCCCGCGCGGTGCTGGAGGTCATGGGCTACGACTTCACCGCCGGCCGCCTGGATACCTCCGCCCACCCCTTCACCCAGGGAACGGGGCCGGGCGACGTGCGGATAACCACCCGCTACGAGGAGGGCGACCTGCGCACCGGGCTTTACGCGGCCCTGCACGAGGGTGGGCACGCCCTCTACGAGCAGGGACTGCCCGCCGACCGCGCCCAGCATCCGGCCGGCGGCGCGGTCAGCCTGGGCATCCACGAGTCCCAGTCCCGCCTGTGGGAGAACGCCGTCGGTCGCGGCCGCCCCTTCCTGGGCTGGCTGCAGCCGAAGCTGGCGGAGATCTGGCCGGACCACTTCCGGGGAGTTTCCCCCGACGCGCTCTACCGGGCCGCCAACACGGTGCAGCCTTCGCTGATCCGCATCGAGGCCGACGAGGTGACCTACAACCTGCACATCATCCTGCGCATGGAGATCGAGCGCGCCCTGGTGGCCGGCGAGGTCACCGTGGACGATCTGCCCGCCCTGTGGCGGGACAAGGTGGACCGGTACCTGGGCCTCGCGGTGCCCACCGACCGCGAGGGCGTCCTGCAGGACATCCACTGGTCCCTGGGCCTGTTCGGGTACTTCCCCACCTACGCCCTGGGCAACCTCTACGCCGCCCAGTTCCACGCCGCGGCCCGCGAGCAGATGCCCGACCTGGACGACCGCCTGGCGCGGGGCGACACCGCGGGGCTGCTGGACTGGCTGCGGCGCAACGTGCACGAAGC
>JALUJS010000624.1 GCA_027056825.1 Candidatus Krumholzibacteriia bacterium
CTGAAACAGACCGCGCTGCACGACCTGCATGTCGAGGCGGGCGCCCGCATGGTGCCCTTTGCCGGCTATGCGATGCCGGTGCAGTATCCGGCCGGCATCATTGCCGAGCATACCCACACGCGCCGGGCCGCGAGCCTCTTCGACGTCTCCCACATGGGTCAGATCACGCTCCGCCCCCGCAGGGACGGCGCCGATCCGGCCGCCGCGCTGGAGCGGCTGGTGCCCTCGCGGCTCGTCTCGCTGGCGCCCGGGCGGATGCGCTATACGGTGCTGCTGAACGAGGCGGGCGGCATCATCGACGATCTCATCGTCACCCGCACGGACGCCCCGGACGGCGCGCTGTTCGCGGTGGTGAACGCCGCACGCAAGGATGTGGATCTCGCCCATCTCGAAGCGCAGATCGGGGCGGAAGTGGCGATCGTGCGTCATGACGATCGCGCCCTGCTGGCGCTGCAGGGCCCCCGCGCCGAGGAGGCGCTGACGAGCCTGGTGCCCGGTGCGGACGCCCTCGCCTTCATGCAGTGGGGCCGATTCGCCTGGGAGGGGAGCGAGCTGTGGGTCTCGCGCTCCGGCTACACGGGCGAGGACGGCTTCGAGATCTCGGTGCCCGCGGATGCGGCCGAACGGCCCCCCCGCGCCCGGCTGCCCGGACCCGCCCCGGCGCAGCTCAACGGGGGCGCCGAGACCCTGACCATGGACCGGTTGTTCCCCGGGGCGGCGTTCGATCCCTCCGTTCCCACCCAGGAGCAGGTCACCGGGGTCGTGCCGGGCCGCCGTCCGCTGACCCCGGAGGAAGTGGTCGCGTACTTCAGGGCCCTGGCCGACGCCTCGCCGCACGCGGCCCTGGTGCCCTATGCCGAGAGCTACGAAGGCCGCCCGCTGTTCTACCTGGCCGTGGGAACCGAGGATGTGATCGCCGACCTGGACGGGTTCAGGGCCCGGCACCGCGAGCGGATGGACCCCCGCCGGGGAGGGACGCCGACGGCCGGGGATCTTGCCAACGAGCGGGCGGTGGCCTGGATCGCCTACGGCATCCACGGCGACGAGCTGAGCAGCAGCGATGCGGCCGCCGCGGTGGCCTATCGCCTGGTGGCCGGTACCGATCCGCAGGCCGTGGAACTGCGCCGGCGCCTGCTGATCCTCATCGATCCGTGCGAGAATCCCGACGGCCGGGGACGCTACTTGGCCCAGATCGCGTCCTTCGCCCACCGCACCGCCAACCCGGACCAGGACGACCTGTCCCACGCGGGAGTGTGGCCGTGGGGGCGGGGCAACCACTACCTGTTCGATATGAACCGGGACTGGTTCACCCAGGTCCTGCCCGAGAGCCGCCGCGCGCCTGTCATCGCCGGTTGGGTTCCGCAGATGATGGTGGACAGCCACGAGATGGGCGGTGACGCCACCTACCTCTTCCCGCCGCCGCGGCACCCGTTCAATCCCTTCCTGCCCCGCAGCGCCCGCCGCTGGGAGCGTCCGTTCAGCGACGACCAGGCCCACGCCCTGGACAGCCGCGGCTATCCCTACTTCACCGGCGAGTGGAACGAGGAATTCTTCCCCGGTTACGGTTCATCCTGGGCCTCCTACCTGGGTGCGGTGGGCATCCTCTACGAGATGAGCCGCACCACCGGGACCCTGGTCCGCAAGCGCGACGGCACCGTGCGCACCTTCGCCCAGGCCATCGAACACCACACCACCTCCACCATGGCCAACCTGAAGACCCTGGCCGCGCACGCGTCCGAGGTCATGGCCGACCAGATCGCCGCCCGGGCCGACGTGGTGCGGGCCGGCCGCGAAGGTTGGCTGCGCAGCTGGGTCTTTCCGCCGGATCCGCGGCACCCCGGCCGCACGGCGGAACTCGCGGCGCTGCTGCGGGGGCAGGACCTGGAGGTGGAGGAACTGACCGCGCCGGCCCGCGTCTCCGGGCTTACCGATGCCCGCACCGGTAAGCGCGACGCCCGCGATCTGCCCACCGGGACCCTCCTGGTGCGCATGGATCAGCCCAATGCCGCCCTGG
>JALUJS010000625.1 GCA_027056825.1 Candidatus Krumholzibacteriia bacterium
GGGCGGAACTGCGTCGCCTCGAGCTGGACGAGGACTATCTCCAGCGCCGGGGGCCGTCCCTGCACCTGCGGATCCTCATGTTCAGCCTGCTTGACATGATGGGATTGTCCCGCTCCCTTTGATTTCCCTGATCCCGGCTTGCGGTCGGACTCCGGTCGCATGATAATGAACCGGCGCCCGGTTGGTCCGGCACGGCGCCGGGGCGGGGCTTGATGCGGAAGGATGCGTGGTGCAGGCGAGAATCCTGATCATCGACAACGACGAGAGCGTGCGCGCCCGCCTGGTGGCCACCCTCGGCGACCAGGGCTGGGAGGTGGAGGACGCCGCCTCCGGCGCCGAAGCGGTGGACCTGCTGCATGGCGGGTCCTTCGACGTCATCCTGCTGGATCTTTCCCTGCCGGACATGAGCGGGGTGCAGGTCCTGGGCTTGATCAAGGAACAGGATCCCCTGGTGCCGGTGGTCATCCTGACCGCCTACCGCGAGACCGACACCGCGGTGCTGGCCATGAAGCTCAACGCCTTCGACTATGTCAACAAGCCGGTCCGGGATGACCGCGTGCTGCGGGTCGTGCGCAAGGCGCTGGCGGACTCGGCCCGGGTGCAGGCGGATCAGGCCGGTGACATCCTTTCCGGCGGCGGGGATCCCGGCGTGGTACCCAGCCGGTCGCCGGCTTTACGCGAGATCTACGACATCGTCGCCAAGATTTCCCGCGGGAACGCCAGCACCGTGCTCATCCAGGGCGAGTCCGGTGTGGGCAAGGATGTGCTCGCTAACCTCATCCACCGCACCTGTGAACGGAAGGATGGTCCCTTCCTGGAGATCAACTGCGCCGGCCTGTCCGAGCACCTTCTGGAGAGCGAACTGTTCGGTCACGAGAAGGGCGCTTTCACCGACGCGGTCAGCAGCAAGATGGGCCTGCTGGAACTCGGCCACTCCGGCACGGTTTTCCTGGACGAGATCGGCGAAATGTCCCTGGCCGTGCAGGTCAAGCTCCTGCGCGTGCTGGAGAAGATGGTCTTCAGGCGGGTGGGGGGTACGCGCGATATCCAGGTGGACGTGCGGATCATCGCCGCCACCAACCGGGACCTGGCCGAGCAGGTGCGACTCAAACAGTTCCGGGAGGATCTCTACTACCGGCTGAAGGTGGTGCAGCTCTACCTGCCGCCCTTGCGGTCGCGACCGGAGGATATCCTGCCCTTGGCCGAATACTTCATCGGGTTGTTCAACGAGCGTTTCGGGAAGGATTTCCAGGAGATCGCGCCCGACGCCAAGCAGGCCCTGCTGGAATACCACTGGCCGGGGAACATCCGCGAGCTGAAGAATCTCATGGAGCGCACCGTGCTGCTGGAGGAGGGGCCGGTCCTGGAGCGTCGGCACCTGGTGCTCGGAGGAAGGGAGAATTTCCAGGCTTCCCTGCCGGCGACCGTGGGCGCCCTGCTGGACAAGCCCCTGCCGCCCGAAGGCATCGACCTGGAAGGACTCATGCGGCAGCTCGAGGGCAAGCTGGTCAAAAAGGCCCTGGAGGCCAGCGGCGGCAACCAGAGCCAGGCCGCGCGCCTGCTGGGCCTGAACCGTGACAAGTTGCGCTATCGTCTGCGGCAATACGGACTGGCTGCTGATCGGAGTGAAGCATGAACCGCTGTCTTCCTGCCCGTATCCTGGCGGGTCTTGCGATCGTGGGCCTGCTGGCTGCCGCCGGTTGCGGGGTCTATTCGGCCAGCAGCGGCCGGGTGGACGAAAACATCCGCCGTGTCTACGTGGAATACTTCGAGAACCTGACCGCCCAGCCCAACATCGGGGTGGACCTGACCGACGCGGTGATCAACAGCATCCAGGTGGACAACACCCTGAAGGTCGTTGACGAGGAGGACGCCGACAGCATCATCAGCGGCCGGGTGACCAACTACCAGTTGCAGGAAGCCTTCGCCCGCCAGGACCTGACCGTGACCGAGTACAAGGTCCTGATCTCGGTGGTTTTGACCTTCACCCTCAAGGATACGGGCAAGACC
>JALUJS010000626.1 GCA_027056825.1 Candidatus Krumholzibacteriia bacterium
CACCGCCAGCGGGGCGCCCAGCTCCCGGCAGCGGACCAGCTCCTGCATGATGGCCCGTTCCAGGCCGCGGCGGTTCAGCACGCCGGTGGTGGCGTCCATGTGCGTCAACCAGTCCAGCCGCGCGGTGGCCTCGGCGAGCTGGTTCGTCAGGTCCTGCTCCCTGAGCCGGAACTGGAGGGTGCGCCGCCACGCGGCGGCGTCCATGCCGGCCGGATCGACGGTCACGCCCCCGGCAGGCCCTCCGGCGGCCGCACCCGCATCGGCGGCGTCCCCGGAGGCCAGGGGGATGACCGGCAGCAGCGGGTGTCGCGCCGTCAGGCGCCGCAATCCCTTGGCGCGGTCGCAATCGGCACCGTCGCCCAGGAGGATGACGTCCACGGGCGAGACGCCGAGATAGCTCTGTCCGTCCTTGAAGTGGGTGAAGTGGGCGAGGGAAACCGCAGGGGACCGCAACTGCGACAGCGTCCCGCGCAGGGACACGGCCAGTTCGGGGTCACGGTGGATCAGCAGCAGGCGCAGACGCGCACCCTTGGTATCCATGGGCCTGGTTGCGATTCCCTTCCGGTCCGGGCCGCCGCCTCCCTGCGGGGCCGCACATGGTGTCGTTCGACGCCGTTGGCTCACCGTGCGAAACTACACCGCAGCCCCAATGGTGACAACAACGTATTGGCGTGGACCGGTGCCGGCGGATCACCCCAGGCCACGGAGCATCTCCACCACCCGGCGCGCGTCGTTCATGACGTAGAAATGCAGGCAAGGCGCACCCGCGTTCATCAGCTCCTCGACCTGGCGGCGCCCCCAGCGCAGACCGATCTCCGCGGCGCGCCCCGGTTCGGCCATCACCTCGTCCACCAGGGCGTCCGGCAGGGTGACGTGGAAGTGCCGGGGCAGGGAGCTGAGATGCCGCACGTCGTCCAGCAGCTTCAAGCCCGGAATGATGGGCACGGTGATGCCCGCGGCCCGGCAACGCTCCACGAAGTCGAAGTACACCGCGTTGTCGAAGAACATCTGGGTGACGATGTAGTCGGCGCCCGCGTCCACCTTGCGCTTGAGGAACATCAGGTCGGTCTTGGCGTTGGGCGATTCGAGATGGGTCTCCGGATAACCGCCCACCCCGATGCAGAAATCGATGGGCTCGCTGCCCGAGATCTCGTCCAGGTAGCGCGCCCGGCGCAGGTCCACCAGCTGGGCCACGAGGTCCTCGGCGTGGATGTTGCGGGTGCGCCCGCTTCCCAGCACCTTGCGGTAGTTGCTCTGGTCCCCGCGCACCGCCAGCACGTTGTGGATCCCCAGATAGGCCAGTTCGATGCAGGCGTCCTCGGTCTCCTCGCGGGTGAACCCGGCGCACAGCAGGTGCGCCACCGTGTCCAGGCCGAACCGGTTCTGGATGATGCCGCAGATGCTCAGGCTGCCCGGACGTTTCTTGCGCACGCGCCGCCGGATGGTGCCGTCGGGCTGTTCCTCGTACACGGCCTCGGCCATGTGGCTGGTCACGTCGATGAACGGCGGGTTCAGGGGCGCCACCTGCTCGACGATCTCGATGATCTCCCGCACCGTTTTGCCCCGCGCCGGGGGAATGATCTCGAAGCTGAAGAGGGTGCCGTCGGCCCGGTCGAGGTGTTCGGTCACGCGCATGGTCTTTCCTTTCCTGCCCGGTGCGGGGTTCAGTCGTCGAGATTGGCGGCCAGCCAGCGGCGGGCCTCGTCCGGGGTGATGCCCGCCCGGCGGGCGTAGTCTGCCGCCTGGTCCGGTCCGATCCGGCCCAGTCCGAAGTACCGGGCCTCGGGGTGGGCGAAATACCATCCGGCCACCGAGGCCGCCGGATCCATGGCACAGGACCCGGTCAGGGCCACCCCCGTGGCCGCCTGGGCGTCCAGCAGATCGAACAGGAAGCGCTTGCCCAGGTGGTCGGGACAGGCCGGGTAGCCGGGCGCCGGGCGGATGCCCTGGTAGCGCTCGGCGATCAGGTCCGCGCCCTCGAGATCCTCGTCCGGGGCATAGCCCCAGAT
>JALUJS010000627.1 GCA_027056825.1 Candidatus Krumholzibacteriia bacterium
ATCGCCGCCCTTTCGATCGCGCGCATCTGCGCCGCCGTCAGCAATTCGTCCATCGCCCGCCTCAAAAGTTTTCACACCGCCCACGCAATCGGCGTTATGCACAAAATTTAGGCAAACCCACCGGAATCGCCCCGGCGCGCCGCCCTTCCCCACCTTAGCGAATTGTCGCCCGCCATTAGAAGTGATCAACACACTCGAAGCCGGATTTCACGAGGAGTCGCACCGATGAAAAAGATCGAAGCCATCATCAAGCCGTTCAAGCTGGACGAGGTGAAAGAGGCGCTGCAAGAGGTTGGCGTGCAGGGGCTCAGCGTGATCGAGGTCAAGGGGTTCGGCCGCCAGAAGGGCCACACCGAACTGTATCGCGGCGCGGAATATGTGGTCGATTTCCTGCCCAAGGTGAAGATCGAGGTGGTGCTGGCCGACGACCAGGTGGACGGCGCCATCGAGGCGATCATCGCCGCCGCCAAGACCGACAAGATCGGCGACGGCAAGATCTTCGTTTCCACCATCGAGCAAGCCATCCGCATCCGCACCAACGAAAGCGGCGAAGACGCGCTTTGAGAACACCCGCAAGGGGCCGCTGCCGCCCCCTGCCCGATTGTTACCCTAGTCAAGAAGGAACAGGTCCCCATGAGCATCAAGGACGTGCTGAAGACCATCAAGGATGAAGATGTCGAATACGTCGACATCCGTTTCACCGACCCGCGCGGCAAGCTGCAGCACGTGACGGTCATCGCCGACGAGGTTGACGAGGATTTCCTCGAAGAAGGTTTCATGTTCGACGGCTCCTCGATCGCCGGCTGGAAGTCGATCGATCAATCGGACATGAAGCTGATGCCCGACACCGACAGCGCCTATCTCGACCCGTTCTACGCGGAAAAGACCCTGGCCGTGCATTGTTCCATCGTCGAACCCGACACCGGCGAACCGTATGAGCGCGACCCCCGCGGCACCGCCGAAAAGGCCGAGGCCTATCTGAAGTCCAGCGGCATTGGCGATGTGTCCTACTTTGGCCCCGAGGCCGAATTCTTCCTGTTCGACGATGTGCGTTATTCGGTTGGAATCAACAAGGTAGCTTACGAAGTTGATGCAATCGACGCGTCCTGGAACACCGACACCGAATACGAAATGGGCAACACCGGCCATCGCCCCGGCGTCAAGGGCGGCTATTTCCCGGTGAACCCGATCGACGATGCGCAGGACATCCGCAGCGAAATGCTGAGCACCATGAAGCGCATCGGCATGAAGGTGGACAAGCACCACCACGAGGTCGCCTCGTGCCAGCACGAACTGGGTCTGATCTTCGGCTCGCTCACCAAGCAGGCGGACGACCTGCAGAAATACAAATACGTCATCCACAACGTGGCGCAGGCCTATGGCAAGTCCGCGACCTTCATGCCCAAGCCGATCGCCGGCGACAACGGCACCGGCATGCACGTGAACATGTCGATCTGGAAGGATGGCAAACCGCTGTTTGCGGGCGACAAATACGCGGATCTCAGCCAGGAAGCGCTGTGGTATATCGGCGGCATCCTGAAGCACGCCAAGGCGCTCAACGCCTTTACCAACCCGGCGACCAACAGCTACAAGCGCCTGATCCCCGGCTTCGAAGCCCCGGTGCTGCGCGCCTATTCCGCCCGCAACCGGTCGGGCTGCGTGCGCATTCCGTGGGCCGAAAGCCCCAAGGCCAAGCGCGTCGAGGCGCGTTTCCCGGACCCGGCCGCCAACCCCTACCTGGCCTTCTCGGCGCTCTTGATGGCCGGGCTTGACGGGATCAAGAACAAGATCGACCCGGGCCCGTCCTCGGACAAGGATCTCTACGACCTGCCGCCCGAAGAACTGGCGGCGATCCCGACGGTCTGCGCCAGCTTGCGCGAAGCGCTGGAAAGCCTCGAAGCCGACCACGACTTCCTGCTGGCGGGCGACGTGTTCACCAAGGACCAGATCGAAGGCTACATGGAACTCAAGTGGGAAGAGGTCTACGCCTACGAACACACCCCGCACCCGATGGAGTTCAAGCTGTATTACAGCTGCTGACACCGTCGTCACGAACGGCCCTCACAGGAACACCAGGGGCGCCCGCGGGGCGCCCCCTTTTTTTGCCGAGCCGCCCGGCGCAGGGCCGACAAGGCGCTTGCAAGCGCCTTGTCCAAGGTTTTTGCAAAAACCTTGGACCGCCGCACGAACCGGGGCGCAGGAGCGCAGCCGCCGTTTTCGGAGCGCGCAGGTTTTTTTCCCGATTCGGACCTAGATTTGCCCGAATTCGCCGTCAGGTTGCATTTACTGCCAACCTGCCTCGAGGGGTCCAATGCAACCTGTGGAAATCGCGCTGCTGTTCAACGGCACCCCCGGCCCGATGCTCGATCGGCTGTTCGATCATCTGGCCGGAGCGCTGAACGCGCGCCTTGAGGCGCAGGGCCTGGCGGTAGAGGAAATCAGCCCGACCGCCCCCGCCCTGGCGGCGTATCGCGGCCACGGCATGGTTCTCGACATCACCTTTTCGCCGCGCCCGCTGCCCGCCGACAGTTTCGCCGGCGCCATGGACAGCCCGATATCGCAGCCCTTCCGCGGCCCGCTGGGCGAAACCCTGACCCGCCACGCGGCGCATATGCTGATCCGGCTGCGCCCCGAAGCCGCATCCCGGCCCAGCCCGGCCGAAGCCGATCCGCAGCTGCCCCCCGCGCCCGACGCGCTGACCGGCCTGCGGCTGGCGCATGCGGCGGCGGCGCTGCTGGCGCAGCAGTGCAATCCCGCCGCCGTGCATTGGCGGGCGTCGAACCAGATGCTGACCGGGGCGCAATATGCCGGGCTCTGGAACGATCCCACGCCCTGGGTCCTGCTGGCCCGCGCGCGCCTGCTGGCCCAGCCCGATGGCGAAGCCGAGACCCCGCGCCGCACGCTCGTGCTCGAAGGCTGCGAAGAACTGGTCGGCCGCCGGGTGGTGTTCGCCGGCACCGATCTGCCGCCCGACGAAATCCACGCCGCCGCGCTGTCGTTCCTGCGCCACGCGGTCGAAACCGGCGAACCGGTCCCCCACGGCCACAGCTTTGGCCCGGCCGGGGGCGAAAGCTTCCGTGTTACCCATGTTGCTCCGGGCGATATCCACCCGCACGGAGCCTTTGAATTGTCGGCCGCTGCCAGCGAAGCCGGCACGACCCCGGGAGAATCTGCTCGGTCCCCCGGGGTCAACCTTTTCCCCTTCGACCCGCTGGTCGAAGCCGACGAAGACCGTCCCCGCCACGAACGCGTGCGCAGCCTTGCCATCGGCTATCTGATGCTGGTGCTGCTGCCGCCGGTCGGGGCGGTCCTGATGCTGTCCAACGCGATCTTCGGCTCGAACGGCTGGCGCACCGGCGTGCTGGCCACCGCGGCGCTGGGGCTGGCGATGATCCTGGGGGCCTATACCTTTCTGAACATCGACGATGGCGGCGCCCGGATCTATTCCGAGGCCAGCACCGCCGGCGCGACCGCCGTCGCCCGCTAGGGGCGGAACACGGCCCGGTTTCAGGATCCGGCCGGCCCGGCCAGGTCGGCGCGCCGCAGCACGAAGGTGTGGATCGAGAACACCACCGCGCCGCTTTCCGGCAGGCGCAGGATGGACTGGCGTTCGGACCGGAAATAGGGCGCATCCGGCCCGCCGGGGGGGCGCGGATCGGTCTGCGGGCGCGGCGCGAACAGGGCCGGGTCGTCGTAATACAGCCCGTTGGCCCGCCACAGCGGCTGCTCTGCCCGGATCGCGTCGAACATCCGCTGCACCCGGCGCGCCATATCTGCCCCGTAGGCCGCGACCGGCGCGTGGATCAGCGACAGCGGGCGCAGGAATTTTTCGCTCAGGGTCCAGCCGGCGGGAAAACACAGCACCGCCCCGGTCAGAACATGTTCGCCGCCGCGTTTTTCCAGCAGGCAGAAATCTTCCTGCGCCAGCCGACCGAGACTGCCCAGCGGATCCCCGAAATCGAGCCCCACCCGCACCCCGTCGGAAGGCGCGATCCGGGTCCGGCGGACCGCTTCGCTCCCGGGGGGTGCCGCCGGGAGAGAAGGGCCAGGAGGACCACCATGAGAACCATCGACAGGGGGGTCAGGTAAGGGAGGTTGAAAAAGGCCCCCCCCACGGCGAAGGCCAGGGCGAAGAAGAAGAGGGCCAGGAGGGCCACCGTGCCCTTCCGGAGCCGGACCGGGGGGCTTTCCTCTTCCCCTGGGGACGGAGAAGTCCCCTGGGGGGACCCTTCCAAGGCTTCCCTCTTCTCCACCGGGCCTTCCGGTTTCACCAAGGCATCCTCCCGGGGCCGGGCCCCGGCCCTTCTCCTTCCGGCCCCATTTCCAGTTGTGCCGCCACCCAATCTACAGGGAAGGGGCCATTTTCCCAGGGCCGGCCCCGAGCTATCGGCCTGCCGAGGTCCCGGCGGACTTCTTCGCCTGGACCAGGGCCCACTGGATCTGCCGGAGAACCCGGAGGGACCGGGAGGGGTGGTCCGAGGCGAATCCGTCCACGCCGAGCTGGACCAGCCAGGCCAGGGCCGGGGTCAAGTCGGGCCGGACCAGGCATTCCAGCTCCACGCCGAACCGCTTCGTCAGCCTCCGGGCCCAGGCCATGAAAGAAGGCGGCGGATCCAGGTGGAGTCCGTCCTTTCCCAGGGAGGGCCAGACGTGGATCTGGATCCTCTTGATGCCCCGGAATCCTTGGGCCGCCAGTTTCTCCAGGCGCTTTCGCAGCACTTCGGGGTGGCCTTTCTTGCCCATCCAGACCATGCCCGTCGACTCCGGGAGGTGGGAGGTGAGGATCCGGACCACCTCGGGATGGGTGGAACAGGGGATGCACCGGTCCCCCACGCCCGCCTTGCGGGCCATGGAGGCCACCCGGACCAGGTCGGGCTTCTTGATGTACTTGATGTCCAGGTAGATCCGGGCGCCCGGGGTGCGGGAAAGGGCCTGGAAGACCGCCGCCAGGGTGGGGAGGCGTTCCCCTTTGTACTTCTTCCCGTATTTCACACCGGCGTCCAGCCTGGAGAGGACCGACCAGGGGAGGGAGCCCGCCTTCTTTCCTGCCAGCTCCGGGGGAGCCGCCACGGTTCTCTCCAGGGTGTTGTCGTGGAGGAAGAAGATGACCCCGTCGGCGCTGGTCCGGATATCCCCCTCGGGGATGCATCCCATGGCCCAGCACTTGCGAAAGGTCTCCAGGGTGTTTTCCGGCCCTTCCTTGCCCAGGCCCCGGTGGGCCTGCAGCGTGAGGGGAGGCGCCCCCGGGGGATTCCTGGAGAGGTCGAACCCCTTGGGAAGAGGAAGGGGCTTCACGATGAGAGAGAGGGGGATCACCCGGGGCGGATCGTTCCAGAGGAGCCAGGAGCGCAACCGCCGGGGATGGTCCGTGCCGATCAGGTCCACCCCGGCGTCCAGGAGCTCCCCCCAGAGAGACGGCCGGTCGGGGGTCCCCCAGAAGCGGACCATTCTTCCCTTGTCGTGGATCCGGGAGACCAGTTTCCGCAGGGCCTTCCTCCGGGAGTCCGGGAAGGGACCCTTTCCCATCCACCGGAAGTATTTCCGCCAGTCCGCGCTGAAGAGCGGGGCCGCCGCGGCGGACGCCTCCGGGGAGGGGGAGTCCAGCGCCCAGAGGCGTTCCTTTTCCGGGGGGCCTGCGGCGGGGGCGTCGCCGGAGAGGAGAATGGTGACGGCTCCCTGTTTTTTCCCTCCCGGGCCGAAACGGGTGAGCATCCACGCGTACCGGGCGAGAAGGGGTTGGAGAGCCGAAAGAACGCGGAGCCCGTTCCCCTTGATATCCAGAAGGAGAATAAGCGGCATGGAGGAACCCGGATAGACCTTGCCTCCCCCCGCCCGGACGCGGGCGGCCAGGGGCGCCAGGTAGAGGCGTTCCAGGGTGCGGCCGGGGGCGGTCTTCTCCGGAGAGTGGCCCACGCGCAACTCGCCGTCCACCAGGCACAGGTCGGCTTCCACGCTGTGGAAGCCCAGTTCCAGGGCCCCCGCCAGGGGCCTGGGGCGGAGGTAGTCGTTGTGGGAGTGGGCACGAGGGAGAAGAACGAGCCGGGGCGCCGCCGGGGCGGCCGCGGGGAGAAAGAGAAGGGCGAGAATCCAGGGTCGAATCTTCATTCGGGGCGCGACCTCCATCGCTTCCGGCCTTCTTCTCCTTTTCCAAGGAGCGGAATCCATCCTAGGGAGGCCGGGGAAGGGGCGCAACCCGGGAAAAGAACGGCGGTCCGAATATTTATTCCCGCCCGGCCCCGGGATTCACCTCCGCAGGAGCCTGTCCACCAGGGGCCCCACTCTCTGGGAAAAGAGCTCGGGCAGGGGGGCGCCGGCGAGAAGGTCCACCGACCAGGGAATCCCTCTTTCCGTAACCTCGGCCTCGACCTCGTCCAGCCTGCCCTGGAAGGCCTGGAGGGCTTCCGCAAGGACGGCGGGCTCCACCCTCTCCCTGCAGGGGGTGTGCATGAGGAGGAGCCGGGCGCACCTTCCCTTCCGGTAGAGGGGAAGGACCAGGACGGGCCGGCCGTCCCGGCCGCCCCGGCCGAAGAAGAGGGCGCTTCTTTTCACGGCCAGCCACTTGGTCCCCTCCAGGGGCGCCCCCTCGTCGGCCCGGGAGGGGATCTCCCGTGAGGTGCCCGTCTTCTTCAAGACTTTCAGGGTGGTCCCGGAAACGGGTTCCCCCTGGGGACCGAGGTTCTCCACGGCGTAGAGGGTGGCCCCCGGCACCTCCTCCACCAGGGGAGCGAGAGCGGCCAGGAGGAGCCTGTGGTCCCGGCGGACCTCCTCGGGGGAAACCCCCGCCTCGGCCAGGGCCGGGGCGAAGGGCTCGGGGAGGGCCTCCGCCTTCCGGGAGATTCCCACGGTCACGGTCTTGGCC
>JALUJS010000628.1 GCA_027056825.1 Candidatus Krumholzibacteriia bacterium
CGTTACGGCCCAGCAGGGCCAGGATCTCGCCCTCGCGGATGTCGAAGCTCACCCCCTGCACGATATAGCTCTCGCCGTAGTAGCTGTGCAGCTCCCAGGCCGAGAAGAAGGCCGGCGAGGGGCCGCGCGCCTTGATCGGCGGGGTCTTGGGTGCTCGCTTGGTGGTGAAAGTCATATCTCTGCACTCCCCAGGTAGGCCTCGCGCACCTTGGGATGTCCCTTGATCTCGTTGGGCTCCCCCTCGGCGATGATGGCGCCCTGCGCCAGCACGCTGATGCGGTCGGCCAGGCTGAACACCACGTGCATGTCGTGCTCGATGATGACCTTGGTCATGCCGCTCTGCTTGATCTTCTTGAGCAGTTCGATGGTGCGGTTGGTATCGTGCCGCGCCATGCCGGCGGTGGGTTCGTCGAGCAACAACAGCTTGGGATGCTGGATCAGGCACATCGCCAGCTCCAGGCGACGCTTGTTGCCGCGCGACAGGTTGCCCGCATGATGGTGCGCCTGATCGGCCATGCCGAAGTCCTCGAGCAGGCTCATGGCCTCTTCCTCGATGGCCTTTTCATTGCGCAGGGCCGAGAAGGGGTTGAAACGGAAGGTCCCCTCCTTGTGCGCAAAGGCCGGGATCATCACGTTGTTCAGCAGCGACAGCTCGGGAAAGATCTCCGGCGTCTGGAACACACGCGAGATACCGAGCTGGTTGATATCGTGCGGCCTCATGTCGCCGCCGGTCAGGTCGTGATCGAGGAAACGGATACTCCCGCTGTCGGGGCGGATGCGACCGATGCAGGTGTTGAGCAGGGTCGACTTGCCGGCCCCGTTGGGTCCGATGATGGCGTGCGTCTTGCCCTCCTCGATCTCGAGGTCGATATTGGACAGCGCCTTGAGTCCCCCGAAGGTCTTGTTCACCCCGCGGATGGACAGGACGATGTTGCGCGAAGTCTCGCTCATGCCTGGCCCTCCTCCGCCGGCTTGCGACCGAACAGTGCGGCGATGCGCCGGAAGCCCTCCATCATGCCACCGGGCAGGAAGATGATGATGACCATGAAGAGCACACCCAACGTCAGGTGCCAGCCGTCACCCACGAAGGGCGAGGTGATGGTGACCATGAAGTCTGCCAGCCAGTCGGGCAGGAAATCAAAGGCCTGTTGCAGCACCTGATCGTTGAACGACGAGAAGATGTTCTCGAAATACTTGATGGTGGCCGCACCGATGATGGGGCCGATCAGGGTCCCCACTCCGCCGAGGATGGTCATCAGCACCACCTCGCCCGAGGCGGTCCACTGCATGCGCTCGGCCCCGGCCAGGGGGTCCATCGCCGCCAGCAGCGCCCCGGCCAGCCCCGCATACATGCCCGAGATCACGAAGGCCGCCAGCGTGTAGGGGCGGGGGTTCAGCCCGGTATAGAGCATGCGGTTCTGGTTCGACTTCACCGCGCGCAGCATCATGCCGAAGGGCGAGCGGAAGATCCGCAGGCTGATGTAGAAGGCGATGATGGAGATGATGCCCGAGAAGTAGTAGCCGTTGTTGAAGGTGAACTGCCAGCCGGCGATGCTCGGCTCCCAGAAGTTCTCGCGCATCACGATGCCGAAGAAATGCGGGCTGGAGGGTTCGGCGGCCCCCAGCAGCACCTGCGGATCGTCGGCGTAGACCTGCAGCCCGGTCTCGCCGTTGGTGAGGTTGAATTTCGGGTTGCCCAGCACCGAATAGGCCAGCGCGAAGGACATCTGGGCGAAGGCCAGCGTCAGGATCGAGAAGTAGATGCCCGAGCGGCGCAGGCTGACATAGCCGATCGCCAGCGCGAACAGCCCCGATGTGACGATGGCCAGCGACAGGCCCCAGACCACGTTGTAATCCAGAAGCTTGTACATCCACACCACGGAATAGGACCCGACTCCGAGAAAGGCGGCGTGTCCGAAGCTGAGATAGCCGGTCAGCCCGAACAGGATGTTGAAGCCCATGGCGAAGATGCCGTAGATGACGAAGCGCTGCATCAGGTCGGGATAG
>JALUJS010000629.1 GCA_027056825.1 Candidatus Krumholzibacteriia bacterium
CCTCAGCCGTGGGGCCCGGCGCGTGATCTTCGTGGACACCGCGCCGGCGGCCCTGGACCTCGTGCGGCGCAACCTGGAACACTGCGGCGCGCCCCCGGCTTCCTGGTCCCTGGTGCGCCGGGATGCCGCGCGCTTCCTGGACGACCTGCCCCGCAGCTGCGGTCCCGGGGCCTGGATCCTGTTGTGCGATCCTCCCTACGCGTCCCCGCTGGGAGACGTCCTTTTGGAGCGGGGCCGGGAACTGGGGGAATTGCCCGGCTTCACCGCCGCGGTGGTCGAGACCGGGGCCGGCCGGCGGGGTGAAATCGAGGAAACCGGACCCTGGGACTATCGACGCTACGGACGCACGCGCCTGGCCGTGCTGCGGCCGCCAACCGAAGGAGCCGCTGATGAATGACGCCACCACCTGTGTCGTGTATCCGGGATCCTTCGATCCCTTCACCATCGGCCATCTGGACATCCTGCGGCGGGCCCGGGCGCTGTTCCCGCGCCTGGTGGTGCTGGTGGCGGCCGACGGCAAGGCGCAGCTGCTTTCCGCGCAACGCCGGGTGGAACTGATCCGGATGGCCACCGCGGACAAGGACGGAGTGGACGTGCGGGGCTTCGACGGTCTGCTGGTGGACGCGGTGGCGGGGCTGAAAGCCGCGGCGGTTGTGCGCGGCATCCGTTGCGCCGGCGACTACGAACACGAGTGGGGAATGGCGGGGGTCAACGCCCTGCTGGACCAGGACATCGAATTCGTCTACCTGCTGGCCCGGCCCGAACTGGCGGCCGTCAGCAGCACCCTGGTGCGGGACGTGCTGCGCCACGGCGGTCGGCTGGACCGCCTGGTTCCCGCGCCCCTGGCCGCCGAGCTGCGGCGGGACTTTCCCGCGGAATGACACGCGGACCCCGCCGTGTCCACGGCGGGCGACACGGAAGGACATCATGTTTCTGGACAGGGCGGAAATCGAGGTCATCGCCGGCAAGGGCGGGGACGGGTGCGTGTCCACACGGCGGGAGAAGTTCGTCCCGCGGGGCGGACCCGACGGCGGCAACGGCGGCCGGGGCGGTTCGGTCTGGTTCGAAGCCACCGACCAGATGACCACCCTGCAGGACTTCCGCTACAAGCGGAAATACAAGGCCGGCAACGGGGCCCCGGGCGCCGGTTCGCGACGCACGGGCGCCGACGGCCAGGACGTGGTGGTCAAGGTGCCGTGCGGGACCCTGGTTTACGAGACGCCCGGCGACAAGCTGCTGGGCGACCTCGTCGAACCCGGCCAGCGGCTGTGCGTGGCCGCCGGCGGACGCGGCGGCAAGGGCAACTGGGAATTCCGTACCGCCCGCAACCAGACCCCCATGAAAGCCCAGGCCGGCCGGCCCGGGGAATCGCGCCGGGTGCGCCTGGATCTGAAACTCCTGGCCGACATCGGGCTGGTGGGAGAGCCCAACGCGGGCAAGAGCACCCTGCTGGGAACCCTGACCGCGGCCAAGCCCAAGGTCGCGGACTATCCCTTCACCACCCTGGTGCCCAACCTGGGCATCATCGACCTGGGCGACTTCCACAGCTGCACCCTGGCCGACATCCCCGGACTGATCGAGGGCGCCAGCGGCGGCAAGGGCCTGGGCCACGACTTCCTGCGGCACATCGAACGCACGCGGGCACTCGTCTTGCTGGTGGACGTTTCGGCGCCCGATCCGGAGGCCGTGCTCGAGGGACTGCGCCGCGAGCTGACGGCCTACGGCAACCGCTTGCCCGAATTGCCGTTCGCCGTGGTCCTGAGCAAGGGCGACCTGGTGACCGACGAGGATCGTGCGTCCGCCGTGGAGGCCCTGAAACCCTGGTGCGAGGCCGCCGGCGCCGTGGATGTGCTGGCCATCTCGTCGGCCACGGGGGAGGGACTGCCCGGGTTGCGCAAGCTCCTGCTGCGCCTCTACAACACCACCGATCGCTGACCCCCTCCCGGATGGGTCCCGACGCTCTTGGACGTGCAGTCCGGTTCACTTCTCCTGGTCCGGGGCGGTCCCCTGTGGCCGGGCCTGTTGGATGAGATTCCCCATGCGCCGGCCCGGCTGATCGTCACCGGACAGCCCGACGCCCTGCGCGGGGACTGCCTGGCCATCGTGGGCACCCGGCGGGCCACGGCGCGGGGCCTGGCCGTGGCCCGTGGGCTTGCGGTGCAGGCTGTCCGCAGCGGCCTGACCGTGGTGTCGGGCCTTGCCCTGGGCATCGACGCGGCTGCCCACGGGGGCGCCCTGGAGGGAGGCGGACGCACCGTGGCGGTCATGGCCACCGGCAGTGATCTCACCTACCCCCGCCGTCACGTCGCGCTGCGACGCCGGATCGAGGCTTCCGGGTGCTGCGTGACCGAGTTCCCGCGCGGGACCGGGCCGCGACCACACCACTTTCCCCAGCGCAACCGCATCATCGCCGGCCTGGCCCGGGCGGTCGTGGTGGTCGAGGCGCCGGTGCGCAGCGGCGCCATGATCACCGCCCGTTACGCCCTGGATTTCAACCGCGAGATCCTGGCGGTGCCCGGTCCGGTGGACCTGGAGAACCATCGGGGCTGTCATCTGCTGCTCAAACAGGGGGCGGCCCTGGTGGAAGTGTGGGCCGATGTCGCGACGGTCCTGGGGCTGGAGGAAGCAGGGGTTCCCGGCGCGCCCGTGGCGCCGCCATCGCCGGGGAACGCCGCGGCCTGGATCCTGGAACGGCTGGACCTCGAGGGTGTGCCGAGGGACGACCTGAGGCGCCGGTGGCCGGGAAGCGAGGACTGGTGGCAGCAGGGATTGCTGGCTCTGGAGACCGCGGGCCTGATCCGGAGGTTGCCCGGCGGTCGCCTGGCCCGTAGTATCTGGCCAGGTTGACCCTGTTTTCCCGTTGACCCGCATGATCGAGTCGCTTCGCGATCCCGCCAGGCGATCAACCCGTGCAGGTCGAGGAGCGCCATGACCTCCCGCCCCCGCCAATGGTTCGATTTCCTGCTGCTCTACGGGCTGTTCATCCTGGCGCGGCCTTTGCCGCGCCGTGCCCTGCTGTGGTGGGGACGGATGCTGGGGGAACTGACCTGGCGGGTCATCGGCTACCGCAAGGAGGTGGTGCGGGAGAATCTGCGCCACGCCTTCGCCGAACTGGACCCGGCCGCCCGGGACCACCTGGCGCGCTCCTTCTACCGGCATCTCGGCATGACGCTCATGGAGTTCCTCGTGTTTCCCCGGCTGGCCCGGCGGGATTTCCTGTCCCTGGTCGATGTCAGGGGGGACCGTCACATCCACGAGGCGGCCCGGGCCGGGCGCGGGGCGCTGTTCGTCACCGGCCACCTGGGTAACTGGGAGATGCTCGCCGCCCGGGCCGCAGCCTCCGGTTACCGGGTGACCGCCGCCGCCAAGAGGCAATCCAACGCGCGGGTGGACAGCGTGCAGAACCGGATCCGGCGCCGGGCGGGGGTGGGTATCCTCAAGACCGATTCGGGGGTCCGGGCCATGCTGCAGGCCCTGCGGCGCGGTGGCCTTATCGCCCTGGTGGCCGACCAGGATGCGGGCCGCGACGGGGTCTTCACCCCCTTCCTGGGACGCGAGGCGTCCTTCTTCAAGGGGCCCGCCCTGCTGGCCTGGCGCACCGGAGCGCCCCTGATCCCCGTCTTCATCCACCGGCTGGACGACCACCGGCACGAGGTGGTGTTCGAACCGCCGGTCACCATCGATCCGGACTGGGACGAGCAGACCGCGGTCAGGGAGCTGACGGCGCACTTCGCCGCCCGGCTCGAGGCGGCGGTCCGCCGCCATCCCGAACAGTATTTCTGGGTGCATCGGCGCTGGAAGACCCGGCCGCACGGCCATGACGAGGCAGCGCAGAAGACGCGGGAGGGAACCGGCGGGGATCAATCGGTTTGAAAGCCGATGTTCGGACCCGCGTGGGGCTGGCCCGCCATCTTGATCTCGCCGTAGGTGGACTCGTAGCGCTCGATGTTGCCGGCGAGATTCCTGGCCAGGGCCTTGGCGGCCTGCGGCGTCATGATGATCCGGGCGTGCACGCGGGCTTTGGGCAGGCCGGGCACCATGCGGGCGAAGTCGAGGATGATCTCGGCCGGGCTGTGGGTGATGAGGGTCAGGTTGCTGTAGATACCCTCGGCTTCCTTCTCGCCCAGATCGAGCGTGATGCGCTGTTGCTGCTGCTTGGCGTTCATGCGGATTCCCCCCGTGACGGCGGCCGCGCGTTGACACGGCCGGGTGCGGATGATAGGTTCCGCGGCGCCCGCCGCGAAGCCGTGAACCTTCTCAACAGGCAAGATGAACTCCATGGGCATGAATGACAAGCAGATCATCGCCGCTGTCGGCGGGCTGCGTCTGGCCGTGGTCGGCGACAGCATGGTCGACCGTTTCCTGTTCGGGACCGTGGACCGGATCAGCCCCGAGGCCCCCGTGCCGGTGGTGCGTATCCAGCGGGAGACCAGCAAGCTGGGGGGCGCCGCCAACGTGGCCGCGAACATCCGCGCCCTGGGCGCGGACGTCGTCCTGTGCGGCGTGTGCGGCGACGACGAGACGGGCCGCGGCCTGGCGGCCCTGCTGGAGAAGAACGGGATCCCCGCCGGACACATGACCGTCTGTGAGGGCCGGCCGACCACGGTCAAGACCCGCATCATCGCCCACAACCAGCAGGTGGTGCGCGCCGACCAGGAGACCGCGGCCCCGGTGGACGCGCACGTCGGCGAGGCCGTATGCGCGGCCCTGCGCGACGCCGGGCCGGTGGACGGCATCGTCCTGAGCGATTACGGCAAGGGAGCCCTGACCGACGCCGTGCTCGCCGGGGTCATCGCCCGGGCCCGGGAACTCGGGGTGCCCGTGGTGGTCGATCCCAAGAACGGCGACTTCAGCCAGTACCGGGGCGTCACCTCCCTGACTCCCAACCAGAAGGAGGCCGAACTGGCCACCACCGTGGCCGTGCGCGGCCGCGATGACCTGCGCCGGGCGGGGCATATCCTGCTGGAACGGACCCAGGCTGCCGCCGTGCTGATCACCCGTGGCGAGCACGGCATGGCCCTCTTCGAGGCGGGGGACCGGGAGCACCACCTGCCCACCCGGGCCACCAGGGTCTACGACGTGACCGGGGCCGGGGATACCGTCATCGCGGTCTACACCGCGGCCCTGGCCGCGGGCGCCGATTTTACCGCCGCGGCGGCCCTGGCCAACCACGCCGCCGGTCTGGCCGTGCGGGAACTGGGCACCGCCGCGGTCTCGGCCGAGCGCCTGCTGCAGGCTCTCGGCGGGCAGGGACCGTCGTGAGCGCCGGGCTGATCCTGTCCCGCGAGGATCTCGCGCCCTGGGCCAAGCAGCAGCACGCCGCCGGCCGGACCATCGCCTTCACCAACGGCTGCTTCGACCTGATCCACGCCGGCCATCTGGCCGGTCTCGAGCTGGCCGCGGACGCGGCGGACCTCCTGGTGGTCGCCCTCAACAGCGACAGTTCGGTCCGGGACCTCAAGGGACCCGGTCGGCCCATCATCGGGCAGGACGATCGCGCCCGGTTGATTGCCGCCTTGCGGCCGGTTTCCGCGGTCACTATTTTTGCCGAGCCCACACCGCTGGAGTGCATTCTCCGGCTTCGCCCCGATGTACTCGTCAAGGGGTCCGAGTACCGCACCGAAGAAATTGTCGGGGCCCGGGAAGTCGTTTCCTGGGGCGGGCGCGTCCTGCGCGTCCCCATGGTGGAGGGCCTGTCGACCTCGCAGATCATCCGCGCGATCCGCGGCGACGCCTGATCGCGCCGGACCATTGCCCCTCGGGGGTCAAGGAGAGTAGCCATGAGCAGGATCAAGGTCATCATTCTGGGCGCCGCCGGGCGCGATTTCCACAACTTCAACTGTCGTTACCGCGGCAATGAGCAGTACGAAGTCGTAGCCTTCACCGCCACCCAGATTCCGGACATCGACGGCCGCAAGTACCCGGCCGAGCTGGCCGGCGATCTGTATCCCGACGGGATTCCCATCGAGGACGAGGCCCGCCTGCCCGAGCTGATCAGGGACCTCGGCGCCGACCTCTGCGTCATGTCCTACAGCGACCGCTCCTACCAGCAGGTCATGTCCCTGGGCTCCATCGTCAACGCCGCCGGGGCCGACTTCGCCATGCTGGGCGAGCGCGACACCCAGCTGAAGAGCACCAAGCCGGTTATCAGCGTCGGCGCCGTCCGCACCGGCTGCGGCAAGAGCCAGACCAGCCGCCGCATCTGCAGGATCCTGCGCGAGGCCGGCAAGAAGGTCGTGGCCGTGCGCCATCCCATGCCCTACGGCGACCTGGTGGCCCAGCGGGTGCAGCGCTTCGCCGAGCTGGACGACCTGAAGAAGCACAAGTGCACCATCGAGGAGATGGAGGAGTACGAGCCCCACATCGCCGCCGGCGGCGTGATCTACGCGGGCGTCGACTACGAGGCCATCCTGCGCGAGGCCGAGAAGGAAGCCGACATCATCCTGTGGGACGGCGGCAACAACGACACCCCCTTCTACAAGAGCGACCTGCACATCGTGGTGGCCGACCCCCACCGCCCCGGCGACGAGGCCGGCTACTTCCCCAGCGAGACCAACGTGCGCATGGCGGACGTGGTGATCATCAACAAGGTGGTCGAGGCCGAGTTCGAGAACATCGAGCAGGTCCGTGAGAACATCCGCCGGATCAACCCCGGGGCCGTCATCATCGACGCGGCCAGCCCGCTGACCATCACCGGCGACGTCGACCTGAAGGACAAGAAGGTCCTGGTCGTCGAGGACGGTCCGACCCTGACCCACGGCAACATGACCTACGGGGCCGGCGTCGTGGCCGCCCTGCGCATGGGCGCCGAGGAGCTGGTCGACC
>JALUJS010000630.1 GCA_027056825.1 Candidatus Krumholzibacteriia bacterium
GTGGAGGCGCCCGCGGTCCTGCGCACGGGCGGCGGGGACGGAAACTGGCCGGGAATCCATCCCCGTTCCATCGTGGCCATCACCTTCACCCGCAAGGCGGCCGTGGAAATCAAGGGGCGCCTGCTGAAACGGGCCCTGGGCCTGGCCCTCAAAGAGGAGGCCGAGGTCCGGGAGGACCTGCGGGAAATGTTCGGCAGGGATCCCTCGGCGGCCGAGGTCCGGCGCGCGGCCACCCTCTACGAGCGTGTCCTGGAATATCCGCAGGGTCTGAAGATCGGGACCATCCATCACTTCTGCCAGCTCATCCTGGGGCGCTTCGCCGTGGAGGCGGGGCTGGATCCGGGCTACGGGGTCGTCGAGGACACGTCCGAACTCAGGGACGAGGCCCTGGACATCCTGGAGCAGCAGGCGGCGGACGATCCGGAAACGGCGGCCCTGGCCGATCGCGTGGGGAGCGATCCGCAAACCCTGCGCATGACCCTGCAGCAATCCTTCAACGCCCGCATGCAGCTCGAAAGGTGGCGGGTACGGGTGTTGCGGGACGCCCCGGAGGCCCGCACGTCGCTGACCGCCTGCTCCGACGCCATGGTCGCGGACCTGGCGGCGCACGTCTTCGCCGATGCCGGACGGGGCGGTCCTGCTTCCTGGGTGGAGGCCGCACGGAACCTGGCGGCGGCCCTGCGCGAATTTGCCGGCCCGGGGATGGACGCGGTCCTGGCCGACCTGGACGGCGACTACCTGACCGATAACGCCCGCACCAAGCCCCGCGCATCCGCCCTGGAGGCGGCCGAAGCCTGCGACGCGGTTGTGGAGCGGCTGGAGACCGCGGCGCCGGAAGACCGGGCGAAGATGGTAAAGGACGCGGCCGCCCTGGCGGAAACCGCCCGCAAGGTGTTCCTGACCGGCAAGGATGAACCGCGGGTGTGGGCCCGGGGCCCGAAGCACGCCGACCGCAAGCTGCTGTACAACGAGATGGTGTTTGCCGCGGCCGGGGGCGTCCTGGCGGCGGCCCGGATCCTGATCCTGCGGGATCTCCTGGAGGTCAATGCGGCCCTGCTGCGCCTGGTCATGCTGGCCTTCGCGATCTACGACGGGTTGAAGCGGCGGGACCGGGTGGTGGACTTCCAGGACCTCGAGGAACTGGCCCGGCGCCTGATGGGCGACGGCTCCCGGGCCGTGGAGCTGCTCTACCGCCTGGACGACTCCATCACCCACCTGATGGTGGACGAGTTCCAGGATACCAACCTGAACCAGGACGAGATCCTGCGGCCGCTGCTGGAGGAGTTCCTGGGCGGCGGTTCGGGCCAGACCGACTGGCCCACGGTCTTCTTCGTGGGGGACGCCAAGCAGTCCATCTACCGCTTCCGCGGGGCGGAGCCCGAACTGTTCGGCAGGTTGTGGGACGAGTTCGCCTCCCGCGCCGCCGAACCCGATCCCCTGGTCGGTCCGGGGGTCCGGGTCCTGGTGCTGCCGACGAATTTCCGCAGCCTGCCCGCGGTGACCGAGGGCGTGGGAGATCTTTTCCTGCAGCCTCCCCTGGCCGGCCTCCTGGGGGTGGGGAAGGATACCGATCCGGAAAAAGAACTGCGCCAGTTGTGCGCCCGCAGCGGTCCACGGGAGGGATTGCCCGACGAGGGGGCGGTATGGGTGGTGCCGCCGTTCAGCGCGGCGGACCGGGACGAACAGGACGAGGACCAGCAGGCCGCGCGGGCGGCGGCGCACCTGGTGAAGGAACTGCGGGCCCATGGCGTGACCGTGGACAGGGACCGTCCCGGCCGGACGCGCCCGCTGGTCTGGAGCGATTTCCTGGTCCTGATGCGCACCCGGACACGCGCCGGCCTGTACGAAGAAGCCTTCCGCCGCCAGGATATTCCCCTGACACCCTCGGGCCGGGGCACCCTGGCGTCGACCCGGGAGGTCCAGGATATCACCGCGTTGCTGCAATGGCTGGTCTGGCCCGAGGACGACATCGCCCTGGCCACGGTCCTGCGCGGT
>JALUJS010000631.1 GCA_027056825.1 Candidatus Krumholzibacteriia bacterium
CGCGATCCCTGGCGGCGGGAGACGACACCGCGCCGCTGCCCGAACCGGGCCCCGGCGAGGTGGGCGAGCTGACCGAGGCCTTCGGGACCATGCGCTCGCAACTGAGCGTCGCGCGCAAGAAGCTGGCCGCCCGGGAGCGCTTCCTGTCCCTGGTGCTGGAGCACGTGCCGGTGGGCGTGGGGGTGCTGGACTCCGGGGGGAAACTGGTGGTTCTCAACCCCGCCGGCAGGCGGATCCTGGAGAGCTTCGCCCCCGGCAAGGAGGCGGCCGCAGCCCTGCGCGAGCTGCGCGACAGCCTGGAGAAGGCCGACGCGCCAGGCGGGGCGGAGGTGCGCAGCGCTGACCGGCTCCGGACCGTTCGCGGGGCCGCCGCGCCCCTGGATCTGCCGGGCGGCCGCACCGACCGCATGGTGGTGTTCGAGGACATCACCGAGTTTCTGACCAACAAGAAGCTGGCCCTGTCGGCGGAGCTGGCGCGGCAGGTGGCCCACGAGATCAAGAATCCCCTGACCCCCATCCAGCTCTCGGCCCAGTTGCTGGGCCAGGCCTGGGAGGACCGGCACGAACGGCTGGACACCATCGTGCCGGACGCGGTCCAGCGCATCCTCGACCAGGTGGACCTGCTGCGGCGCATCGCCTCGGAGTTCAGCCTCCTGGGCCGGCCGGATCAGCTGGACATCGCCCCGGTGGATCTTCCCGCCCTGGTGCGGGAGACGGTGGCCGCCTACGGCGCGGGGTGCGACGGGGTGGAAGACCAGGCGGCGGCGGACGCGCCCCGGGTGGACATTGCCGTGGGGAAGGTCCCGCCGGTCCTGGCCAACGCCGAATCGGTGCGCAAGGTCCTGGGCAACCTCATGCAGAATTCCCTGGACGCGGGCCCGGACAACGGCCGGGCCCGGATCGATGTGGACTGGAGCTGGGACGACAGGACCGTCACCCTGACCTGGCGCGACCACGGGTCGGGCATCCCCGCCGATGTGGCCGATCACCTCTTTGACCCGTATTTTTCCACCAAGACCCGCGGGACGGGGCTGGGGTTGGCCATCTGCCGCAGCCTGGTCGACCGCATGGGCGGTGTGATCACCCTTGAAAACCATCCGCAGGGGCCGGGCGCGGTGGCCACGTTGACCCTGCCGCGGGCCGACGCCTCACCGGCGGGGAAGGACTCATGACCGGACGCTGGAGACACCTGCGACAGGTTGCGGCCACGGGATTGCCGGGGGCGTTCCTGGCCGTTTTCCTCGGCGTGATCTGCGTCCCGGGGGCCGCGGCCGCGGCGAACGTGGCCGACGAGCCTGACGTGATCCGCATCGCGCGCCTGCACTACGACGGCGGCGGGGACTGGTACTGCGACCCCAGCAGCCTGCCCAACTGGCTGGACCTGGTCGAGTCGCGGCTGGGGATCCCGGCGGCCGACCGGGACGACGTGGTCACCCTGGACAGCGAGGATCTCTACAGCTATCCCTTCATGTACCTCTCGGGCCACGGCCGCATCGCCCTGAGCGACACCGAGGCCGGGGAGTTGAGGAAGTGGCTGGAAGCCGGTGGCTTCCTGTACGCGGACGACAACTACGGCATGGACCAGTCCTTCCGCGCCATGGTGCGGCAGGTTTTTCCCGACGAGGAGCTGACGCCGCTGCCGTCGAGCCATCCCATCTACCACACCTACTACGATCTGCCCGGCCTGCCGAAGATCCACCGGCACGACGGGGAACCGGCCCAGGGCTTCGGCGTTTTCCACCAGGGCAGGCTGGTGGTGTTCTATTCCTATTCCTCGGACATCGGCGACGGTCTGGAGGATCCGGACGTGCACGGGGATCCGCCCGAGGTCCGGGAGGCGGCCGCCCGCATGGCCGTCAACATCATGGTGTATGCGCTGACCCACCCTTGACGCACATGGATGGAGTGTGGCCTTGAACCAGGAACGGCAGTACGCGTTGCGCCTCGCGCGCCTGAACAGGGCCGCGCGCCACCGCGTCCTGGCCCAGGGCGTG
>JALUJS010000632.1 GCA_027056825.1 Candidatus Krumholzibacteriia bacterium
CCTCCCGCCTGAGATCACGCAACAGGGCGAAGAACTCGTCCACGCTCTGGAAGCTGCGGTACACCGAGGCGAAGCGCACGTAGGCGACCTCGTCCACCTCGCGCAGTTCGTCCAGGGCCATGCGCCCGATCACCTCGCTGGGCACCTCCCTGCGGCCCGAGGACGCCAGCCTCTGCTCAAGGCGATCGACGATCATTTCGATCTCCTCCAGCGAGACCGGCCGCTTTTCGCAGGCCTTGGTCACCCCGACCACGATCTTGGACCGGTCGTACGGCGCCCGTTCCCCGCTGCGCTTGACAACGAGCACCGGTCGGGTCTCGATGGTCTCGTAGGTGGTGAACCGCTCCTGGCAGTGCAAACATTCCCGCCTGCGCCGTACGCCGCGGCCGTCACGCACGATCCGGCTGTCGACGACCTTGTCGTCCTCGTGGCCGCAGCGGGGACACTTCACAGGCGCACCTCCCGGTCAGGCGAGATCGGGGTAGAGGGGAAAGGCCCGGCACAGCTCCGCGCTCTCGGCGCGCAGTTCCTCCAGGGCCTCCTCGTCGTCCCGCGCCTGCACGGCGCGGTCCATGATCGCGGCGATCTGCCGCATCTGCTCCGGTCCCATGCCCCGGGTGGTCAGCGCCGGCGTGCCCAGCCGCACCCCGCTGGTCACGAAGGGGCTCTGGGTGTCGAAGGGCACGGTGTTCTTGTTGGCCGTGATGCCCACCCGGTCCAGCAGGTTCTCCATGTCCTGCCCCGTCAGCCCCTTGTTGGTCACGTTGACCAGCAGCAGGTGGTTGTCGGTGCCGCCGCTGACCAGGTGGAAGCCCTTCTCCATGAGCGCATCCGCAAGCACCGCGGCATTTTCCACCGTTCGCTGCGCGTAGTCCCTGAAATCATCCTGCAGGCATTCGTGGAAGCAGACGGCCTTGGCCGCGATCACGTGCATGAGCGGCCCGCCCTGGATTCCGGGGAAGTTCATCTTCTGGATGGCCTTGAAGTGCTCCTTGGTGCTGAGGATCAGCCCGCCCCGGGGACCGCGCAGGGTCTTGTGGGTGGTGCTGGTCACCACGTCGCAGAAGGGCACCGGGTTCGGATGCACCCCGCCGGCCACCAGTCCTGCGATATGGGCCATGTCGAACAGCAGGATGGCGTCGATCTCGTCGGCGATGGAACGCAAGGCTTCGAAATCCCAGAAACGCGGGTAGGCGCTGGCGCCGCCGACGATCATGCGCGGCCGCTCCCTGCGGGCCTGCTCGCGCAGACGGTCGTAGTCGATGACCTCGGTCTCGCGGTCCACCTCGTAGTGCAGGGCCTCGAAGAGCAGCCCCGAGAAGTTGACCGGATGCCCGTGGGTCAGGTGCCCGCCGTGGGACAGGGAGAGTCCCAGGATCTTGTCCCCCGGCTTGAGGAAGGAGAGGTAGGCGGTCATGTTGGCGGTCGAGCCGCTGTGGGGCTGCACGTTGGCCCGCTCGGCTCCGAACAGCGCCATGGCGCGCTTCTTGGCCAGGGTCTCGGCCTGGTCCACGTGCACGCAGCCGCCGTAGTAGCGCTTGCCGGGGTAGCCTTCGGCGTACTTGTTGGTCAGGACCGACCCCATGGCCTCCATGACGGCCGGGCTGGTGAAGTTCTCGCTGGCGATCATCTCCAGCTGGGAGCGCTGGCGCGCCAGCTCCAGGTCCAGGACCTCCGCCAGCTCGGGATCGACCTTGTGCACCTGCTCGTACATGGCTGTGCTCCTACTTCCAGTGTTGGCGTTCATAGGCGACGATCTTGTCCACGCGGCGGGCGTGCCGGCCGCCCTCGAACGCGGCCACAAGATAGGCCTCGACCACCGGCAGGGTCTGGTCGGGCTGCAGCCCGTCGCCGCTGAGGCACAGGATGTTGCTGTCGTTGTGACGCCGGGTGGTGTCGGCCTGTTCCGGGGTGAAACACAGGGAGGCCCGCACCCCGGCCACCTTGTTGGCCGCGATGCTCATGCCGATCCCCGAACCGCAGATCAGGAT
>JALUJS010000633.1 GCA_027056825.1 Candidatus Krumholzibacteriia bacterium
GTGGATGCAGCCGAGGAAAAAGATCTCCTGGAACAGATCAGGCAATTGCGGGAGGTGCTGGCGCGCCGGCAACGGGAGCATGGCAGCCTGATGGTGCTGCAACGTGATCTGCTGCACGGGGTGGCCCATGAGTTTCGCAGTCCCATGGCGCGCATCCAGTTCGCCCTGGAAATGACCGAGGACGCCGACGAAAACGAACAGGCGGAGTTGCGGGAAGGCATGCGCCAGGCCCTGAGTGATCTGGACAAGCTGGTGCAGGAGCTGCTGTATTATGCCCGCCTGAAGGACAGCCGTTCGGAACTCCGTATTTCTTCCTTGACGCTGGAACCCCTGTTGACCTCCTGCCTGGAGCAGGTTTCGCCTTTCTATCCCGATGTGGACTTCCGGCTGATCGATCAGGCCGGGGAGGTCCAGGTGCAGGGGGATGAGCGCCTGATGAAGCGCATGCTGCTCAACCTGCTTCGCAACGCGGGCCGCTTCGCGCGTTCCCGATGTGAGATCAGCCTGCTGCTGGAACAGGATCATGTGTTGATAAGAATAGAGGATGATGGCGTGGGTATTCCGCCCGGCAAGGTCAGCCGGATCTTCGAGCCCTTCACCCGCCTGGACCCCAGCCGCTCCCGGGATTCAGGCGGCTGCGGCCTGGGTCTGGCCATCGTCGCGTCCATCGTGCGCAAGCATGGCGGGAAGATTGAGGTAAGGGACAGCGACCTGGGGGGCGCCTGCTTCGAGGTCATTCTGGACGCGGTCGGTCATTCCACTTCCACGGAATAAAAATCCTTGACGCCGACCACCACTTCGCCGGCGCTGCCCTCGGCCGCAGTCACCACGACCTGATACACCCCGGGAGAGAACACATGGATCACGGCGGGATCCTTGGCCTGCTCCGATTGCGGACTCTCGCTCCCGGCCACCCGTTCGCCGGTAGCATCATATATCTGGAGTCTGGGCGGCAGCTCGGGTCCCCGCTGGGCATTGTCCCGCAAATTGGTAGCCAGGGCATAGATCATCAGCTCCGCCTTCGGCCGGTCCACCACGAAGCCCATTCTCACCTGGTACTGGTGTTCCGCTGTATTGGCGATATAGGCCCGGGTGGCGAGATTCAGTTCATCACCCAGGGATTCTCCCGGAGAAAGTCTTCCGGCGGTGGTATCCCACGGAGAATGCCGCGGGTCGTCGAAATCTTCTTCGCTGACGCTGTTAAGAGTTGACGAAGGGCCAAGCCCCCACTGGGGGTCATTACTGTTGCCAAGACCCGTGAGCAGCAGGCTGGTGTCCATGTACGCTGTCTGGTTTTCCTGTTTCCCGGGAGACGAAGACGGCTTCTTGCCGGGATGGGAAAGAATGGCCACCAGGCCCCCGGGCTTCGCGGACACCGGGGCTGGGAACTCATCCACCTGGGGAAGGGCATAACCCCCAGTCGGTTCAGTTGGGGCGGGATCGGACAGGGCCGCAGGCATGGTGACGACCGGCTTCGAGTCCCTGGTTACCGCAGCAGGCGGTGGCTGAACAGCGGCTGGGACGGAAAATCCGCCGTTGTTTCGGTGACCGGACAGAACCAGAACCCGGCCCTCCACCTGGGGGTCGAAAAGGGGCTGCTGGACAGGCTTGGACGCAGTGGGGACGGAAATCTCCACGGGCGTTTCGACCACGAAGCGACTCCACCGGAGGGCGTCGCGGGAAAGCAGGGCGGACCCGGAATCCGGTGCCAGGTAGAACAGCAGATAGCCGGATGAGCTGGCCAGGGCAAGCAATGCCAGGTTCAGTCTGATGCCGCGCAGTGCCATTCCTATATCCTTGCTTTTTCAAAATATATGTGGGTCGATCAACCCCAACAATCTATTTTTAGCACAGTTTGCCCGGGGGCGTCCAAATCAATTTGGCGTGTACTGTCGATCAGGCTACATTTTTCTTATTTGGTGGGATCTTGTTGGTGGGTAGAAGCCAGCATGGGTTGAAATGATATGAAATTGCATTCGCCGATTACGATC
>JALUJS010000634.1 GCA_027056825.1 Candidatus Krumholzibacteriia bacterium
CGACGGGCACGTCGTCTTCGTCCGGCACGGGAGAGGCGGCGCACACGCCCAGGGCTCCGATCAGGCCGCAGCCCGGATTGTTGGCGGCGGCGCAGGGCGAAGTGCCGCCGATGCGGTAGTCACCGGCAAGGGCGTCGCAGAATACCGGGTCGGCCGCGATGTTGCCGTCGGTCCCGGTGGGATCGGACATGCCGGAGAAGTCCGCCCCCGCGTTCCCGAACACGTCGTTGCAGCTGAACACGGCCGGGGCCGCGGAAACGGCCACGCCGTTGGCGAAGTTGGTCCCGCCGGTGTTGCCGGCGACGATGTTGTGGTCCATGTCAGGGGACGCGCCGCTGACGTAGATCCCGCCGCCGCCCAGACCTGCGCCGCTGTTGTCGGCGACGGTATTGGACGACAGGGAGCCGGCGGTGTTGTTCTGGAAGTTGATCCCGCCGCCGAAGAAGGACGCGTCGTTACCGGTCAGGACGCTGTGGCTGACGTCCGCCCGGGGGCAGTCCTGGAGGTTCAGGCCCGCGCCGATGGCCGAGGTGTTGCCGGTGCAGGTCACGCTGTCCAGGCTCACCGTGGCGGTGCTGAAGAAGGCGCCGCCGCCGTACATGAGGCTCGCCCCGGTACCGTTGCCGTTGCCGGTGATGGTCACCCCGGCGAGGGTGGCCGTCCCACCGGTCTGGGACAGGCCGGCCCCGTTGGTCACGGCGGTGTTGCCGGAGATGGAGCCACCGGTCATGTCAAGGTTGCTCACCGACCCAAAACCCGCGAGGTAGACCCCGCCGCCCATGTCCGCGTCCAGGTGGCCGGTCACGTCACAGTCGGTCAGGGTCAGCTGCGAGTCCACGGCGTGGATGCCGCCGCCCAGCGGGGCGTCGTTCAGGTTGTCGGTGATCAGGGTGTTGTTCTCCACCACGCAGCCGATCATGGTCACGGTGCTGTTGTAGAGGAAGACGCCGGCGCCGTACAGGCCGGTGTTGCCGTGCACGTGGACATTCTCCAACACTGCGCTGGAATTGATCAGGGCCAGGCCGCCACCGCAGCCCAGTTCGCTGCTGGAGCCGACGGAGCAGCCGGTCACCTCGATATTGCGCAGGGTGGGGGAGACATCCTTGACCATGGCGCCCCCGCCGTAGCGGGCGGTGTAGGGAATGCCACTGAAGTTCTGGCCGCCGCCGCCCTGCAGGCTGAAGCCGTCGATGATCGTGCCGGGGCCCACGGGCCCGGAGAAGCGCAGGACGGTATTGCCGAGGTTGCCGGCGACCACGGTGGGGTTGCCCACGGGGTCACGGCTGAGATAGTCAGCGGCGTAACCGCCGAGGATCTGCAGATCCCGGTCCAGGACGGTCATGGGCACGTCCATCACGGCGGTCGCGGTAACGGCGATGGTGTCGCCCGCGGAGGCCTCGTTGATGGCGTCGAAGGAGGTGGGGAACTCGTCGGGGAACTTGTGGAAACGGTCGCCGAGGGCCTGCAGGAGGTTGATCCGGCCGGCGCCGAGCTGACCCTCGTAGCCGGGATTGAGGGGGTCCAGGTCATCGCAGCTGTTCAGCAGTTCGTTCATCACCTGGGTGCGGGTCAGGTAGGGCTTGGCCGACCAGATCAGGGCCACCGAGCCGCAGGCGATGGGGGAGGCGAAGCTGGTGCCGTCGACCGTGGCGTAGATATGGGTGCCGCTGACACGGTCGTACCAGGTGGAGTAGATGTCGGTTCCGGGCGCCGAAAGTTCCACCCAGGAACCGTAGTTGGAGAACGAACTCTTGGCGTCGTTCTGCTGGGTGGCCGCCACCGCCAGCACGTCCGGATGCGTGGACAGGTAGGAGGGATTGGCGTCGGTGTTGTCGTTGCCGGCGGCGGTGCAGATCACCGCACCCGCGCTCACCGCGCTGGCCACCGCGCCGGAAAGATAGCTGGTTGAACCCCAGCTGCAATTGATGACGTCGGCGCCGTTGGCCGCCGCGTAGACGATGCCCTGGCTGGCGAAGTCCATGCGCAC
>JALUJS010000635.1:0-620 GCA_027056825.1 Candidatus Krumholzibacteriia bacterium
AGGGGAACGCCGCAGGCGGCGTAAAGGTCGCCAAGCTGGCGCAGGCGGTCCGGATCCAGGGGCTCCAGGTAGTCGGCGATGGTCAGCGCCACCGCGGCCTGCCGGAAGTCCTGCCGGGAGGCCGCGTGGCGCGCGGCCAGATCCCAGGCCTCGGGCGACGAGGGAAAATCCTCCACCATCCCGTCCAGCAGGGGCGTCGCCAGCCCGGGCCGGTCGCAGGCCAGGTCCGCGGCGACCAGCGCCCGGTACCATTCCAGCGAGGCCCGGTCACGGTGGTCGCGCACCAGGCGCGCCAGCACCTTGGCCGCGTCGGTCGGCCGGTCGGCCAGCAACAGGCACACGCCCCGGTAGTGGAGCAGTTCAGGGTCCGGATCCGGCGCGAGGTCGTAGCCACGGCCGAAGGCCTCGGCCGCCTCGGCGTAACGTCCGGCGCCGTAGGCCAGCTCCCCCAGCTTCAGCCAGGCGTTGGCGAAGCGGGGCTCCAGGGACACGGCGCGGCGCAGGTCCGCCAGGGCGGAATCGGTGCGATCCAGCGCCGCCAGGGCCAGGGCGCGCTCGAAACGCAGCAGGGCGTGGTCCCGCTCGGGATGACCTTCCAGCCACCGGTCCAGGACCTCGGC
>JALUJS010000635.1:630-1986 GCA_027056825.1 Candidatus Krumholzibacteriia bacterium
GCCGCGATCCCCGCGCCCGGCGGCAGGCCCGCCGCCGCGGCCAGGGCTCCGGCCAGGATCAGCACCATCGGCAGGCGACGCATCAGTGGTCCCCCATGGTGAACACCACGCGGGTGATGACCCACGACGGCACGGCGCGTCCCTCGATGCGCCCCGGGGTGAAGGTCCAGTGGGGAACCGCCTGCAGGGCGGCCTCGTCGAACACGCCCGGCGGTTCGGACCGTACGATATCCACCGAGCCCACGCTGCCGTCCTCCTTCACCAGCAGCTTCACCTCCACGAAACCCTCGATGCCGCGCTGCCGCGCCTTGAAGGGGTACGGCGGCGTGGTCCGCGCCAGGGCCCGCGGGGGCTCGTCCAGATCCGTCTGGCTGAAGACGAAATCCCCCAGCGGAAGCCGGCCGGACAGCAGGGAAGGATCCAGCGCGACCTTCACGGCGCCCGGATCGGGCCGGCCCAGGCTGGGCAGGCCCAGGTCGGGCGTGAAAGCCGGACGGGGAGGTTCGGACGGCGGCGGGGGCGGCGGTTCCGGCGGCGGGGTTTCGGCGGCGGTCTCGGGCTGCCGCACCGTGGTCAGGGTCACCGGCACGGGGTTCAGGGCGGGCAGATCCACCGGCCGTTCGCGGGCGACCAGGGCCGCCGCGGCCACCAGCAGCAGGTTCAGCAGCAGGGCGGCCAGGACCGCGGGCGCCAGCAGCCAGCGGTCCCGGGTCATGGCTGGTCCTCGCGACTGGCCGCCAGGCTCACCGAGCGGGCGCCGGCCAGGCGACACTGGTCCATGGCCTTGACCACCACGCCGGTGCTGCTGTTGCGGTCGGCCACCACCACCACGCCCGCGTCCGGATCCTCGGCCAGGGCGCGCTCGATGAGGCCGCGCACGCTGCGCACGTCCACACGGCGGCCCTCGAAGTAGACATGCCCCTCGGCGCTGACTCCCAGCATGATCGTCGCGTGTTCGGTGGTCTCGGCGGTGGCCGCGGTGGAACGCTGCACCTCGATGCCCGTCTCGCGCACGAAGCTGGTGGTCACAACGAAGAAGATCAGCAGCAGAAAGACCATGTCGATCAGCGGGCCCATGTTGATCTGCACCTGTTCGCCGCCGCGCAGGGTCCTGCGGATGTCGATCATGCCGCCTCCTCCTGTCCCAGCGCCCGGGCCCGCGCTGCAGCCGCCTCGTCCACGGCGTTCTGCAGCCGGCGTGACAGCTCCCGCAGCCGCCCGCCCATGAATAGGCCGGGGATGGCGATGAGCAGACCGGTCTGCGTGGTGATCAGGGCCACGCTGATGCCGCCGGCCAGGGCGCGCGCGTTGCCGGTGCCGAACACCGCCAGCACGTCGAAGGTCTGGACCATGCCC
>JALUJS010000636.1 GCA_027056825.1 Candidatus Krumholzibacteriia bacterium
GCTTGCCCGCCATCCCCAGCGGCCCTATTTTCTCGACTACGTGGAGCGCATTTTCACCGACTTCGAGGAACTGCACGGCGATCGCGCCTTTGCCGACGACGCCGCCATCGTCGGCGGTGTGGCGCGTCTCGACGGTCAGCCGGTGATGCTCATTGGCCAGCAGAAGGGCCGCGACACCCACGAGAAGGTACGCCGTAACTTCGGCATGCCGCGTCCCGAGGGTTACCGCAAGGCCCTGCGCCTGATGGAAATGGCCGAGCGCTTTTCCCTGCCGTTGCTCACCTTCATCGACACCCCCGGCGCCTATCCCGGTGTCGGCGCCGAGGAACGCGGTCAGAGCGAGGCCATCGCCCGCAATCTGTTCGTCATGTCGCGCCTCAAGACCCCCATCATCTGTACCGTTATCGGCGAGGGCGGTTCCGGCGGCGCGCTGGCCATCGGCGTCGGCGACCGCGTGCTGATGCTCGAATACAGTACCTACTCGGTGATCTCCCCCGAGGGCTGTGCCTCCATCCTGTGGAAGAGTGCCGACAAGGCCGCCGAAGCGGCCGAGGCCATGGGGCTCACCGCGCCACGCCTCAAGGAACTGGGACTCATCGATCAGATCATCCCCGAGCCCCTGGGTGGCGCCCACCGCGACGTGGATCTCACCACGCAGCGGCTCAAGACCGTCCTGCTGGAGCAGCTGGAACACCTGGAAAGCCTGTCCGGGGACAAGCTGCTCGACGAGCGCTACGCCCGGCTCATGAGCTTCGGCCACTACAGCGAGTAGGCCGCGCTCCCTTCTCCCACCGTCATGGACACTGACCTCCGCAGCCTCGACCGGGAACTGGCCGGCGCGGGTGCGGCGCGCCGCTACCTCGCCGCCTACAGCGGCGGTGTGGACTCCCATGTGCTGCTGCATCTCATGCATCGCTGGCATGAGCTGCACCCCGATGTGCCCCTGCTGGCCCTGCACGTCCACCACGGCATGCATCCCGAGGCCGATGCCTGGCAGGCCCATTGCGCCACTGTATGTGCCGATCTGGGGATTCCCCTCGTGACCCGCCAGGTGGACGTGGACGTGCGCGAGGGGGGCCCCGAGGCCGCCGCGCGGGCAGCGCGCTACGCCGCCTTCGCCGCGCTCATGGAGCCCGGCGACGTCCTGCTGCTGGCCCACCACCGGCGTGACCAGGCCGAAACCCTGCTGGAGAGCAACGGGCTGTGCAGCGGCCGCAAGTCGCACCTGCACCACACGGCTGCGGACGCGGGCACGGTGGCCGCCCAGGCGCCGCCGGCCGGTCGCCTTGTGGCCCGCGGCACCTGCGTGGATCTCCTCGTAAGCCTGGGGCCGCGGCCGGGCGCCGTGGTCATGCCTCGGCTGGACGGATTGCGGCTGGAGGATGCCGTGGCGCTGCTCCAGGGCGGCGGCCTGACCACGGGCCGCATCCGCTACGCGGTCGATCGCCAAAAGCCGCCGGAAGTGGTCATCGGGCAGCAGCCGCCGGCGGGATACCGCGCGGTCCTGAACAGCGCCGTCGACCTGCGCATCAGCCGCCGCTCGGCCGCGGCGCGGCCGACGGGCGGTGAAAACCAACACCTGTTCCGGTACCGCGTGAGCGGCGGCTTTCTCCGGCAGCACATCCGCGTTGAGTGGAAGACCGCCACCCTGTCCACGGACCTGTTCGACGCCTATGTGGCCCCCGGCCGGGAACTGTGGCTGCTGGTGCCGTCCTGGCACGACGGGACCCTGCTGCTCTACCGCAACGGCCGGCTGGAGACCGTGCGTTTCTACCCGGCCGGGTGAGACAACCCTGCAACCCGCAAAAGGAGAGAGAAAATGACCACCATCGCCCCGTCCATCCTGTCCGCTGATTTTTCCCGCCTGGGCGAAGAGGTGCGCGCCGTCGAGGCCGCCGGCGCCGACTGGATCCACGCCGATATCATGGACGGCCACTTCGTGCCCAACATCACCTTCGGGCCGCCCGTGGTGGCGGCCGTCT
>JALUJS010000637.1 GCA_027056825.1 Candidatus Krumholzibacteriia bacterium
GGGCGGAGAACCTGATCATCGCCTACGACGTGATGCACACCTCGGGCTTTCCCACCGTGGGTCCGGACGACGGCCTGGACGCGGTCATGCGCAAGCTGGGCCGGTACCGCTACGAAGTGCCGGTGGTGCGGGACGGCCGCCTGCTGGGCGTGATCCTGGTGGAGGACGTGCTGGAACGCTACAACGCGGAGATGTTCAAGCGCGAGATGGCCGCCAGCATGGTCACCTCCATCGAGGACTCGGGCCGCTTCACCCCCATGCCCGGGGTCTCGGGGATGTCCCTGGCGGAGATCCCGGTGCCCTCGTGCTTCGTGGGCCACAGCTGCGCCGACCTGGACCTGCGCAACAGCTACGGGGTGACGGTGCTGCTGGTCAAGCGGGACACGGGCGAGGGGGCGGCCGTGGGCGGGCGCGCGCCCGACGCGAGCTACGTCTTCACCGGCGGGGACATCCTGCTGGCCATGGGCGAGCCCGCGAGCCTGGAGAAGCTGCAGAACCTGATCTGAAAGAGGAAACACCCATGGTCGAACCCATCCGCATCTTCGTCACCGGTGGCACCTTCGACAAGGAGTACAACGAGCGCGACGGCACGCTGTACTTCAAGGACACCCACCTGCACGAAGTGCTGAAGTTGGGCCGTTGCCTGGTCCCGGTGGAGGTGCGCACCCTGATGATGGTCGACAGCCTGGAGATGGACGACGAGGACCGCCAGGTCATCGTCACCCAGTGCCGCAAGTGTCCCCACGAGCGCATCCTGATCACCCACGGCACCGACACCATGGAGGTCACGGCCAGGCTGCTGGGCGAAAGCATCACCGGCAAGACCGTCGTGCTGACCGGGGCCATGATCCCCTACGCCTTCGGCAGCAGCGACGGCCTGTTCAACCTGGGCAGCGCCCTGGCCTTCGCCCAGAGCCTGCCCCACGGCGTGTTCATCGCCATGAACGGCCGCTTCTTCAAGTGGGACAACGTGCGCAAGAACCGCAGCGCGGGGGTGTTCGAGGAGTTGGATCCCCGGTAGAAGGAAGCCCCCGCGACCCCTCCCCGGTATTTTATGCTATAGTAACCACGGTCTCGCCTGCCGGATCATGGTTGCAATGACCTGAAATGAAGGGAGGACTCATGAGATCCCGCCAGCGTGTGTGCTTGACGCTCCTGATCCTTCTCGGGGGACTCATTTTCCAGGGCAACACGGTTTCGGCCCAGGTACCCAACGATGTGCTGGTGACCGCGACGAGCAATGGCGGTGCGATCGTCATCGCGGTGGATCTGGATATCGGGGGCGACCTGCCGGCCGACTGGGTCGGCTGGGTCATAGACCGCAGCACCATCGGGAATTGCGACGACCCGGTGGTGCAAATCGGGGACACCACGCCCTTTCCCGCCGGCGCCCAAAGCTATGTGCTGACGGACCTGACCGCCCAGCCCATGACCACCTACAAGTACCGGATCTACGCGGTCAATGCGGCGGGTGAACGCTCGTACCTGCCCGGCGATGCCGGTTTCCCGCCCGCCTATTACCATTTCGATTATGCCTCCCTGGCCGACGGCTATGTGGCCGAGGGCCAGTTGCTCGATCTCGGCTGGACCGTGGGGATCGACGTCTGTCCCGAGGGGTGCTGGGAAGACCTGGCCTTCATCAGCAACCCCCCGGCGGAGTTTGACCATTTGCTTGGTACGGGGGTGACGGTCCTGATATCCGGCCAGCTCGACGCCGATTTCGAAGGTCCCTATGTTTCCGAGGTCACGGGCTGGACGATCATCCCGGGGTGTTCACCGGTTGAAAGCGTGCAAACGGACTGGAGCCGCTTGAAGGCCCTGTATCGCTGAGTAACGAGAAGCTGCCGGCGCAGATGAGCTTGTTGGCCCGTGGGCTACCGGTAAGTTGTGCCCTCGAGAATGTGTCCGGCCCGGGCTTTGCCCCCTAGCAGGCTGTTGAAAAACTCGCCCTGCACCCTTATTCATGATAGTCTCCAAGTC
>JALUJS010000638.1 GCA_027056825.1 Candidatus Krumholzibacteriia bacterium
CCCCTGCCCGGCCACACGGCGCCGCTGGTCACCGCGCGCGGCGACACCGTCTTTGCCCACCTGGTGGCCAGCCCCCGGGACCACCTCCCGGCGGGCATTCCCTGGGACCTGCCGCAGCTGGTGAAGATGATCGACGGCGCCCGCGACTCGGTGCACGTCCAGCTGCTGTCCTACGGCGTGACCGACCGCGAGAAACGCCTGTTCGACGACCTGGACCGTGCCCTGCGCCGGGCGGCCTTGCGCGGCGTGCAGGTGCGCATGATCGTCTCCAACTGGAGCCTCTCCCGCTACAAGCTGCCGTGGCTGCAGTCCCTGGCCAAGGTGCCCGGTGTCGAGATCAGGGTCACGTCCATCCCGCAACTGGAAAGCGGTTTCATCCCCTTCGCCCGGGTGGAGCACGCCAAGTACCTGACCTGCGACGGCAAGGCGCTGTGGATCGGCACCAGCAACTGGTCGCGCGACTACTTCTTCGCCTCACGGAACGTCGGACTGATCCTCACGGGCGAGGGCGCGCCCGTGGACCCGGACCGTTTCTTCAACCTGAGCTGGCACGGCCCCTACGCCCAGGTCCTGGACCCCTGCGGGGAGTACCGGCCGCCGCGACGCAACTGACAACCGGAGGACGCCATGGATCTGCCGTATCGCTTCGAGGATATGAGCCGCGAGGAGCTGCTGGGCTGGTTGCAGGACGCCGCCAGGCTCTGGCTGGCCCACGACGGGCTATGGTTCCAGGCCGTGGAAAACGGAGAGGGCATGGCGCGCGCCATGGAGCACGACGCCACCGCCTGGTCGCGGTTTTCCCCCATCGAGGCCCGGCGCATCATGAAGCGGCTGGGCATCGAGCCAGGCGGGGGCATCGACGCCCTGGTCACCTGTCTGCAGTACCGCCTGTACGCCCACCTGAACGAGCAGGAAGTGGTGGAAAAGAGCGACACCCGCTGCGTGTTCCGCATGAAGCAGTGCCGGGTCCAGAACGCCCGCGGCCGCAAGGGCCTGCCCGATTTCCCCTGCAAGTCCGTGGGCATCGTGGAATACACCACCTTCGCCCGGACCATCGACCCGCGCCTGAGGTGCCGCTGCGTGGCCTGTCCTCCCGACGACCACCCGGAGGATTGGTTCTGCGCCTGGGAATTCACCCTCGCCGACGAATCGGAGGTGCAAGATGAAACCTGACCCCTTGCCCGACCGCCTGCGCCCCGAGCGCGCCGTTCTGGCGGTCATCGACATCCAGGAGCGTTTCCGCGACCTGATCTACCATATGCACGAGGTGCTGGAGAACACAGGGCGCCTCATCCGCTTTGTCCGCGCCCTGGACATCCCCGTCCTGGTGACCGAGCACTACCCCAAGGGTCTGGGAGCCACCGCGCCGGAGATCGCCGCCCTGTGGGACGACTTTTCCCCCATCCAGAAGCTTTCCTTCAGTTGCTGCGGCTGCGACGCATTCAACGCCGCGCTGGAGGAAACGGGCCGCGACCAGATCATCCTCTGCGGCATCGAGACCCACGTCTGCGTCTACCAGACGGCCGCCGACCTGCTGCGCATGGGCCGGCAGGTGGCCGTGGCGGCGGACGCCGTCTCCTCCTGCAGCAAGAAGAACCGCAAGCTGGGCCTGCGGGCCATGACGGCGCTGGGCGCCCAGAACCTGGGCGCCCAGATGATCATGTTCGAGTTGCTGGAACGGGCCGACGATCCCCGCTTCCGCGCGGTCAAGGACCTGCTGCGGGAATAGCCCGGGCCGCCATGACGAAGCGGTTGTGCGAGGGCTTGGCCGCCAGTTCCGGGTGCGTGGCGTACTGGTGGACGAGCAGATCCTCCCGCGTGGCGCCCATCTGCAGGGCCAGGGACAGGAAATCCACATCACCGGCGACGCAATAGCCCCGGCGCAGGACGCTGCCGCCCAGCAGGCGACCGGACCCGCGCTCGAAAACCAGCTTGGTGTGGATCTCCCCGACACCGTCCATCAT
>JALUJS010000639.1 GCA_027056825.1 Candidatus Krumholzibacteriia bacterium
GAGGATGCAGTGGGAGAATACCGCGATGGACAGAACTGAGCTGCGGGAGGTCACCTCCGGCCTGCCGGACCGGGTGCGCGACGTGCTGGCCCCGGAAACCGAGGTGGTCGTCACCGGGTGCGCGGGCTTCATCGGCAGCACCCTGACCGAGGCCCTGCTGGAGCTGGGCTGCCGGGTGACGGGCGTGGACTGCCTGACCGACTACTACGATCCGGACCTCAAGCGCGAGAACATGGCCGGCTTCGCGGACCACCCGGGGTTCACCTTCGTGCCGGAGGACCTGCAGACCCTGGACGCGGTCGCCCTGCTGCGCGGCAAGCGGGCCTGCTTCCACCTGGCCGCCCAGGCCGGCGTGCGCGCCAGCTGGGGCGAGTACTTCGCCGAGTACGTGGGCCGCAACATCATGGCCACCCAGCGCCTGCTGGAGGCCTGCCGCACCCCCGAAGTGGCCGACGGCCTGGTCCGCTTCGTCTACTCCAGCAGCAGCTCGGTGTACGGCGACCAGCCCGTCCTGCCGGTGACCGAACAGGCCCTGCCGCAGCCCCGCTCGCCCTACGGGGTGACCAAGATGGCGGCCGAGCACCTGTGCGTCCTGTATTCCATGAACTTCGGCGTGCCCACCAGCAGCCTGCGCTACTTCACCGTGTTCGGCCCGCGGCAACGGCCGGACATGGCCTTCCGCAAGTTCATCGAAGCCGCCCTGGACGGCCGCGTGTTCGAGGTCTACGGCGACGGTTCCCAGACCCGCGACTTCACCTACGTCGGTGACGCGGTGCGGTCCAACCTGCTGGCGGTCTCCTGCGACGAGGCCTGGGAGGTCTTCAACACCGGCGGCGGGAGCCGGGTGGTGTTCGGCGAGGCCCTGGGCCGGCTGCAGGAGATCCTCACCGAGCGGGTGCCCGGCCTGCAGGCGGACATCCGCTACACCGAGACGGCCAAGGGGGACGTGAAGGACACCTTCGCCGACCGCAGCCACGTGGAGGCGGTCATCGGCTACCGGCCGACCATCTCCTTCGACGAGGGCCTGGTCCGCGAGGCGGACTGGGCCATTGGCAGGAGGAACCGGGCGTGAAGGACGACACGGAAAGCGGGCGGCTGGACCTCGCGGTGGTGGTGCCCGCCTTCAACGAGGCCGAATCCCTGCCGGAGCTGGTGGAACGCATCCGTGCCGTGCTCGATCCGCTGGACATGTCCTACGGCATCTGGATCATCGACGACGGCAGCACCGACGAGACCTTCGCGGTGATCGAGAAACTGGCCGCCGCGCACGAGGTGGTGCACGGTCTGGGGTTCGGGCGCAACTTCGGCAAGGCCGCCGCGCTGGCGGCGGGCTTCCACGAGGCGGACGCCCGGGTGGTCGTCACCATGGATGCCGACCTGCAGGACGATCCCGAGGAGATCCCCGGCCTGTTGGCCATGATCGAGGAGGGGTGGGACCTGGTCTCGGGCTGGAAGCAGGACCGCAAGGACAGCTTCATCAAGAACAAGACCAGCCGCATCTTCAACTGGTTCACCGGCCGGATGTGCGGACTGCACCTGCACGACTTCAACTGCGGGTTGAAGGCCTACCGCCGCACGGTGGTCGAACGCGTGCGGGTCTACGGCGAGATGCACCGCTACGTGCCCGCCCTGGCCCACCTGGAGGGGTTCCGCGTCACCGAAATGCCGGTGCGGCACTTCGCCCGCAAGTACGGCGTCACCAAGTACGGCCCGGCCCGTTTCATCAACGGCTTCCTGGACCTGCTGACGGTGTACTTCCTGCACGCCCGCCGGACCTCGCCCCTGCACCTGTTCGGCCGCATCGGCCTGGTCTTCCTGGCCGGCGGCGGCGGCATCAGCCTGTACTTCCTGTTCTACTGGCTGCTGGGGCACGGCCTGCACCTGCGGCCCATGCTGTTGCTGGGGCTGGTGCTGATCATCCTCTCGTTCCAGTTCATCAGCCTGGGCCTGATCGCCGAAC
>JALUJS010000640.1 GCA_027056825.1 Candidatus Krumholzibacteriia bacterium
GTCGATGACATTGGACTTGCCGCAGCCGTTGGGTCCCAGGATGGCGGTGATGCCCTCGTCGAACTCCAGCCGGGTGCGGTCGACGAAGGACTTGAATCCCTGCAGTTCGATGGATTTGAGTTTCACTCGGTTCCCTTCCGCTGAATCGCCTGTTGATGCCTTTTCACGGGAGCGCTCATTCCCAGGCGGAAGCCGGCAGGACCGCGATGGCGGCCCAATCCGTCTTCAGTTTCCATTTCACCGCCGGCACGGCGGCGGCGGCCTCCCCGCGGGTGGGGAAGCTGCCCACGTAGACGCGGTACCAGGTGGTCGAATCGGCCCGCGTGACCGGGGCCGCCGCGACCCTCAGTCCCCGGCGGGCGACCATCGCCATTTCCCGGCGGGCGGCCGTGCTGTCCCGCAACGAGTACACGTGCAGGCACCAGCCGTCACGGCCCACCGGCGTCCGGAACCTGTCGGCCAGCTCTTCCCAGAGGGCCTCGGGCCCCGGCACCGCGGTGGTGTCCGGCCCGGAGGCTGCGGTATCGGCCGCCTGCACCGTATCGACGGCGACCTGCGCGGTCCCGGCGCCAGCCAGGGTATCCGCCGGGCCCGCTGCGGTGGCCGGCGAAGCGGACTCTCCCGCCATCGAATCGACGGTCGTGGTCGCGTCGGCCATGGTATCCGGTACGGCCGTGGGTCCGGCCGCCACCGCATCCCCTCCGGACCGCGCGGGCTCCCGGTCCGCCGGACGGGTGGTCGATTCGGGCGCCGGTCCGGCCACCTCGCCCATGCGGCCCAGATCGGTGAACTTCCAGATGAAGACCGCCAGGATCGCGACCACCACCAGGCCCGTCAGGGCCACCACCCGGAAGATGCCCGAGGAGTGGTTCGGCGCCGGGGCTTGCTCCTGGGCGTCATCCGGCGCCCCGTCTTCGGTGGCGGGACTCGCGGCCCCGGCGCCCGGAGCACCCTCGCCAACGGACCCGGGGCCGCAGACCATGACCCTCGCGCAGGCGACGCCATCCCGGGCCAGGTCCTGCAGCAGACCGGCGAGCCGGTCCTCGCCGTCGCGCCGCCGGTCCCACACGAACCAGGCCTCGGCTCCGGGGACCAGCCAGGGCCGGGCATTCCCGGACCCGGCCACCACGACCACGTCGTCCACCTCGCCGTCCAGGCCGTCCAGCCAACCGGCGGTCTCCTCCCCGGTGATCTCGGCGGGGCAATAGCTCCCCAGGCCCAGGAAGTAGCCCGTGGTCCCCTCCCAGGGCACCTCCACTCCCGCCGCGGGCAGGGACGATCCGTACCGGATCATGTCCAGCCAGCCGGACTTGAATTCCCGGCCGGCGCGCCGCGTCAGGACCATTTCGTTCTCGTCGCCGTCCAGCAGCAGCGTGCGGCGTCCCAGGCGGGCCAGCAGCCCGCACAGGACCACCCCCGCCATGGCTCCGGTCTCCTCCTCGTCGCGCCGGTGGATCAGGACCCGCACGCAAGGGGCCGTCCGGTGGCCGCCGTCCGGGGCGAGGTCCCCGTCGGGGGGATTATCCAGCCCCGCCACGAAGGCCCGCGCCAGGCTCCAGAACTCCTCACCCTCTCCCTGGGTGGGCAGGACCCCCGTCAGGCCGGGATCGAAGCGGCGCGGTTCGCGCGGCGGTTGCGGAATCGCGGCGGTCATTTCGCCCCCCAGGCGCGCCGAAAGGCGGTCACCACGAGTTCATGCTCGTCCGGCAGGATGGTGCGCACGTCCAGCGCCAGGCCCTCCTGGTTCATGCGGCCCACCACCGCGGGATCCTGCCGGCGCAAACGGGCGTGGCACCGCTCCAGGTCCCGGTGCGGGCCCTGCCAGAGCACCAGCCGCGAGGGCACGCTGGCGTTGGAGAAGGAGCCGCCGCCCACGCTGGCCCGCCCGGCGGTGACGCTCCCCCGCCAGTCCCCGGGAGCATGGGGCGCCAGCGCCGCGAGCAGGGCCTCGGCCCGTTCCTGCAACAGGTCCTCGCTCTGGGCCAGCAGCGCCAGGGTGGGGATGTCGGGCATCCCCTTGGCCCCCAGGTAGGCCGTCAGGACGCTGTCCAGGGCCGCAAGGGTGATCTTGTCCACCCGGAAGGCCCGCCGCATGGGGTGGTTGCGCAACTGCCCGACGAGGTCGGCCGCGCCCAGGATGATCCCCGCCTGGCAGCCGCCCAGCAGTTTGTCCCCGCTGCAGGTCACCAGGTCCGCGCCCGCGGCCACGTCGGTGGACAGCTCGGTCTCCCCCGGCGGCAGGCCGAGGCTGTCGAAGGGGAACAGGGCTCCGCTGCCGGCGTCATAGACCAGGCGCGCCCCACGTTCCCGGCACAGGGCGGCCAGATCGGCCAGGCCCGCCTCCTCGGTGAACCCTTCCACCGTGAAGTTGCTGCGGTGGACCTTCAGCACCACGGCCCCGGGTTCAAGCGCCCGTTCGTAGTCGGCCAGCGAGGTCCGGTTGGTGGTGCCCACCTCCACCAGGCGACAACCCGTCTCGGCCAGGATCTCGTGCAGGCGGAAGGAGCCGCCGATGGCCACCACCTCGCCGCGGGACAGCAGCACCGGGCCGCCGGCCGCCAGCATGCGCACGGCCAGCCACAGGGCCGCGGCGTTGTTGTTGACCACCAGGGCGTCCTGCGCCCCGGTCAGCAGGGCGGCCTTGCGCTCCACGCCGCGGCCGCGATGGCCTCGGGTCCCGGTTTCCAGGTCGTACTCCAGGTCGCTGGTCCGGGTGGCCACCGTCCGCGCCGCATCCGCCGCGTCATCCGGCAGGTTCGAACGGCCCAGGTTGGTGTGCACCACCACGCCGGTGCCGTTGATCACCCGGCGCCAGGCCGGGCCCAGCAGCCGGCGGGCCTCCCCCCGGATGGTCTCCAGGGCGTCGGCGGTCAACTCGGCGCGGGAGCGGACGGGCCCCTTGCCCTCCAGCAACCGGTCGCGCATCCGGTCGATGGTCTCCTGGACCAGCCGGGTCACCCATTCCCGCCGCCGGCCGGCGGCCAGTTCGCGCACGGCCGGATCGTCCAGCAGGGCGCTGATCTGGGGCAATTGTCGCAAGCGTTGCTGGAGGTCGTTCATGCCGCCATACCCGGTTCGTCCATGGACAAGAAACGGCCGCGGGCGCGGCCGGCAATCCGCTTCGATGCGCGCGGAAAAGGTATCAGACCGGCCCCGGAATGTCTAGCGAAGGGGAAGAATCGGGGCATCGCGGACGGCAACACCCGGATCAGGCGCCGCCGCCCATGAGCCGGGCCAGCACGTCGGGGTCCACGGAGCCTCCCGTGGCCGCGAATTCCGACAGGAGGGTGACCTGGGCCAGCCTCTCCACCGTCTCCATGAGGGCAAACGCCGAGGCCAGGTCCGGCCCCACGGTCAGCACCCCGTGGTCGCCCAGCAGGACGGCGTCGTGGTCGGCGATCAGTCCCGTGATGGAGGCGGCCACCTGCTCGGTGCCGGGTTCGGCCCGCACGGCCAGCGGCACGCGGGGCAACTGCGCGGCCGTTTCGGTCAGCAGCCCGCCGTCCAGTTCCCGGCCCGCCACCGCCATGGCGGTGGCCCAGGCCGGATGGGCGTGGCACACGGCCCGGACATCGGGCCGCAGGCCGTAGATGACCCGGTGCATGGGCCACTCGCTGGTGGGACGTCCCCGGGCCGTACGCCCGCGGGTATCCACCTCCACCAGGTCCTGGACCCGCAGGCGATCCTTGGGCACGCCCGACGGGGTCACCAGAAAAGCGTGGCCGCCGATGCGAACCGACAGGTTCCCTTCGGCGGCCACGATGAGCCGGCGCTCTCCCAGCAGGCGGCCGTAACGGACGAGTTCCCTCCGCAGGACCACCAGGTTGGGCATATCAGCGATAGATGTAGATGTGGGACATGACCCCCTCGAAGAAACTCAACTGTTCCCTCTCGGCGGCGGCGGCGGCGCGCAGTTGCACCTCGGTCAGTCCCAGGTCCTCGTCGATGTTCTCCTGGCGCAGCCTCTGGTACGCCTCTTCCTCCAGGCGGTCCAGCATCTCGGTGGGGAAACCCATCATGCTGCTGAACAGCAGGGAGCCGTCCGGCATGACCGAGGGTTCCCAGTCGTCAGAGCGGGAGAAGAAGTAGATCTCCGGTTCCTGGGAACCGTCCGCCGGAATGGTCCAGATGTTGCGGTCGTGCAGGGTGATCGACGGGGCCCGCCGGGTCGACACGAAATAGATGGTGCCCCCGTCGTTGGAGTAGACCGGCTCGTAGTTCAACACCCCGGAAATGGGATCGCCCTCGGCGTAGGATGTGTAGGTCAGGCGCTGGATGTTCCTGTCCAGGGCCACCGCGCCGGCCGCATAGCCGGTGGTGTCGAAGTCCATGCTGTACAGCTCGGTGCCGGCTCCGAAGTCGCCCCCCACATCCAGGGAGCCCGCGAACAGGATGGTCCGCCCGTCGGGCGACCACGAGGGATCCCTGATCAGGCCGTACTCTTCGGTCAGGGGGAAGACGGTGGCGTCGTAGCCCTGGCTCTCTCCGCCGGCGGTCTCCATGTCCAGGCAGTAGATGGCGATCCGCGTGCAGGTTTCGAAGGAATCGGGGATGTCGCACCCGGACCGGGTGAAGAGCAACCAGCGTCCGTCCGGGGACAGGGCGGGGTTCTGGTGCTGGCGGAACCGCAGGGTCGCCGCGAACTCGTCGGTGGGTTCCATGTAGAGGGGCTCGGCGGGGGCGTCTTCCGGATCGCTGATGTTGGCCCGGAACAGGCGGTAGCCGGCCCTGGTGCCGAAGCTGAAGATCACCGTGGAATCCGATTCCCAGATGGGGGATTCCTTCCGGTCGTTGAGGATGTCCGACAGGAACTCCGTGGCCCCGCCCAGACGCAGGCCGAAAGGCCGGAGCCTGATCAGGGTGGCGCCCTGGGACTCGAGGTCCAGTTCCGGCTCCAAGCCCTGCCGCACCGGGATCACGATCATCTGGCGGTAGTTCGTGTAGACGGCGTCGCCGGGATCCCTGCCCGTGGGTATGGCGAACCAGTCGGCCGAGAACAGGATCCGTGACCCGTCGGGGGACAGGGTCGGATCCAGGTACTGGAAACCGTCGCTGGAGGTATCGGTGGTGACCATCACCAGGTCGCCGCAGGAATGGTTGCCGCAGACATCGAGGACCTCCGAGGGATCCTCCTTGCCGGTGCAGCCGACAACGACCAGGATCAGCAGGATGGCCAGGTAGGAGGGCACGAGGTAGCGCGCGCGCTGCCGCATCATATTCAACTGGACCTCCGGAGCGGGGTTGGGGCACATGCCGGACCGCACGGCAAGGGGCGGTGCGGTCTGATTGCTAAAAATAAGGTAAGACGCGGACGCAAATCAACCACCGTTTGCCATCGCCCCGGCCGGTCGCTCTTTCATGAACCATCCGGCTTCACCCGGCCAGGTTGAACGCCAGGGTCACCCGCAGCCAGGACCAGACCGGGTATTTGCCGATCCGGGACGCGGTGAACGTCCCTGAGCGCAGGGCCGTCAGGGCCGCCCCGCTCAAGGCATCGGCGGGGCTGGAGACCACCACGGCCTGGCGCACCCGGGCGTCCGGATCCAGGAGCAGGTCCACCACCACGTCGCCCTCCTGCCCCGCGGCCAGGGCCTCGGCGGGGAATTCCGGCGCGGCCCCGCCCAGGTACTTTGCCGGGTAGCGGTTCAGTTGCTGGTACAGCTCCATGATGCGGAAGCTGCGCCCGCCGGTGCACTTGGCCCGTCCGAGGGCGGCCACCGAGTCCGCCGCCGCGGGATCCCCGCCGGCGCGCAGGGCGTCGGCCAGCAGGTAGTCAATCGCAGCATCATCCGGCCGCCCCGCCCGTACCCTCTCCAGCAGGACGCGGGCCCGCCCCAACAGGCGCCGCTGGTTCCGTTTCCAGTCGCCCACGTCCGCGGCCGGTCCTTCGTTGGGCATCAGGTCCGGTTCGCCCTGCCCCGCCATGACGTAGAGTTGCCCCAGCGTCAGCAGCAGCAGCGGGTGGTCCATCCCCTGCTCCAGGCCCATTTCCAGTTCAACGATGGCGTCGGATCCGGAATGATCACGGAAAAGTTCCGAGCAGGTTCCCAGCAGCGCCTCGACGTCCGCCGGCACGGGGGCCTCGTGGCCGCACCGGGACAGGTGGTGCTCCCGCCAGTTTCCCGCCGGCACGGGGGTTTCGTGCAGGTCCCAGGCATCCTGCGCCGCCGGTGCGGTGGCCAGGGGCCGGGAACCGGGCGCCGGGGCGCAGGCGACCAGACCCAGGATGAGAGCCAGGGCGCCCGGGAGCGCCGCGGGGATGAATCCGCTTCCATGCCGATGTCCATTCACCGTCGTTGTCCTTTCTCCGTATCCCTGTCCGCGCCCCCGGTGCTGTCCCCAGGAGCGATGCTGTCCCAGAGCCGCCGCGCCTCTTCCTCGCGTCCCAGGTCGAGCAACACCGAGACCCGATTGTGCAGGTACCTCCGGTTGCCCGGATCCAGGGCCAGGGCCCGGTCCAGGGCCTCCAGGGCCTGCGCGGGGCGACCGGCCCGCTGCAGGTTCCCGGCGACCAGGGCCCAGAACCCGGCCGGCAGGGGCTGAAAGCCATCCCCTGTGCCCGGGGCCGTGTCCGCCTCAGACCGCCGCAGGGCCCGTGACGACCATTTCGCCCCGCAGCCCGGGACATCCTTCTCGGCCTGCACGGCGATGAGCCACCGCTGTGGATCCATGCCTTGCGGGGGCAGGGAATCCAGGAGGGCCAGGGCCGTCGAGTCCCGCCCGG
>JALUJS010000641.1 GCA_027056825.1 Candidatus Krumholzibacteriia bacterium
CTGGGAAAAGGTGGCAGGGAAGCCGATCTGCTCGAAATCAGTAACCGTTCAGCAGTGCTCCATATGTGCGCAAGCGGGACGGCGAACTATGATGGCGTCGTAAAAAGTCCGATCTACTGCGTTGCAGGTTTCTGCCAGACCTTCGACATACCTTATGTATGGTCAAAGCCCTGGCAGAAACACTGCGCCTCGGAGTCTCACTCCGCTCGCTTCCTGTATATCAAACTTTTTACTTAGCCATCTTTAGTTTGTGATGGACTTTTTACGAGTCCATCAACTATAGCAGGCCTCTGTGAGACGGCCCGATCGCGTGCAGATGGGGTGCTGCTGAACGGTTACCGAAATCAGCCTGCCTGGCCCCGGTAGTCGCTGAACTTTTCCAGGACCGCGTCCATCTGCGCGTCGGTGAGCAGGTTGGGCGTGCCGAGCTGCAGGGCCTGAACATAGAGGCGGGCGAGATTTTCCACCTCAACGGCCAGGTCCAGGGCCTGGTCCAGGGTCGGGCCGAAACAGACCATGCCGTGATGGGCCATGAGGCAGGCACTGCGGTCCTGAAGCGCGGTCTGCACGGCGACCGAGAGCTCCCGGCTGCCGTACAGGGCATAGTCTGCGCAGCGGATGGTGCTACCACCGGCCACGGCGACCATGTAATGGAAGGGGGGAATGGCCAGCTCCATGCAGGCCAGGGTGGTGCAGAACGGTGAATGGGCATGGAGGATGGCCCCGGCCTCGGGCCGGGTCCGGTAGATATCCAGGTGCAGGGGCCACTCGGACGATGGTTTTCCCGAGCCCCTGCAACTGCCGTCAAGATCCATTTTGACAATATCCTGCGGCCGACACCGGTCATAGGCCAGGGCCGAGGGAGTGATCAGAATTCTGTCCCCGCTTCGCAGGCTCAGGTTGCCCGAGCAGCCCTGGTTGAGGCCGAGGCTGTTCATGGCCAGGGCGGTATCGATCAGCTCCCGGCGGCGGGTGAGTTCAAGCATCAGGGTGCATCGGGGAAAAGCTTGCGCAGGCCATGACTCGAGGCCTCGCAGATACCCCGCTCGGTGATCAGGCCGCTGACCAGGCGGGCCGGGGTCACGTCAAAGGCCGGGTTGGCCGCAGGGGTTGCCTTAGGCGCAATCCGCACCGGCAGGACCCTGCCCTGGTTGTCCCTGCCCCAGACCTGCAACACCTCATCCCGGCCACGCTCCTCGATGGGAATGGCCGAGCCGCTGTCCAGGGTCCAGTCAATGGTGGAAGACGGCAGGGCCACGTAAAAGGGAACCTGGTTGTCAAAGGCGGCCAGGGCCTTGAGGTAGGTGCCGATCTTGTTGCAGACATCGCCGTTGGCCGCGGTCCGGTCGGTGCCGACAATGCAGAGATCCACCTGCCCCTGCTGCATGAGATGGCCGCCCGCGTTGTCGACAAGGAGATGATGGTCAATACCTGCCGCGGCCAGTTCCCAGGCCGTGAGATGGGCCCCCTGGTTCCGGGGCCGGGTTTCATCCACCCAGACATGGATGGGGATGCCCGCCTCCCGCGCCTTGAACACCGGGGCCAGGGCCGTGCCCCAGTCCACAGTGGCAAGCCAGCCCGCGTTGCAGTGGGTAAGGATGTTCACGGTCCGTCCTGTCCTGCGAAACTGCTCCTCGATCAGGGTGCAGCCATGCTCACCCAGGGCCTCGTTGGTCCGCACATCCTCGTCACAGATTGCCGCAGCCTCGTCCCAGGCCCGGGACAGCCGCTCCTCCGGAGCCAGCGGCCCAAGCACCGCCTGCATCCGTTCCACGGCCCAGCGCAGGTTTACGGCCGTGGGCCTGGCCCGGACCAGTTGTTCACAGATTCTGTCCAGATCACTGTCTGTTGCCCCCTGCAGCAGGCCGAGGCAGACCCCGCAGGCAGCCGTGGCACCGATCAGGGGCGCGCCGCGTACCTCCATGTCGCTGATGGCACTTACCGCGTCTTCCAC
>JALUJS010000642.1 GCA_027056825.1 Candidatus Krumholzibacteriia bacterium
GGAAGGTGTTGATGCATGATCCTCCCTCCAGCAGTCCCCGGCGCCCGCCGGCGACCCTGGCCTCCAGCATGCGCAGGTCTTCCGGATTGCTGACCACCCTCACCTTGCGCTCGCGCCGGTCGTACCAGCGGTAGCCCGGCACGTTCTCCCGGTTGCCGTAGAACATGCCCGCCTGCACCGCCGGCGTATTGGACGGAATGCCGCAGTGCCACTTCAGCAGGCGGTGGCTCCGCCGCGCCAGCATGGCCGACAGCGTCGGGACCCGGCCCAGGGACAGGCACTTGCGCAGGCTGGGCAGCGACAGCCCGTCGATCTGCAGGATCAGCAGCCCCCGCAGGGGTTTGGCGCTGGGCTTGGGCCCGTAACGGCGGCCCAGGCGGTAGATCACCGACTGGTAGAAGGGATAGGCCTCGTCCAGGCCCAGCCAGCCCGTCACCCCCGCCGAGATCACGGTCATGATCAGCGTGCCCAACAGGGCGTCGCCGTAGCTGTCCACCACGAAGCCGCGCTCCATGCCCGCGGACAGGTAGAAGATGATGCTGTTGAAGAACAGGGTGGGCAAACCGAGGGTCACGCCGTTGAGCGGGAGGGTCAGGAACAGCAGCAGCGGGCGCAGGATGATGATCAGCAGGGCGAAGTAGACCGGCAACCGCAGCAGGGCGGTCCAGTAGCGGGGATGGGACGGTTCGAGCCGGAAACCGGGCAGCAGGGACGTGGCCAGCAGCAGGGCCAGCACGGCCACCACCCAGACCAGAATGTAGCGCCCGAGGATGCCCAGAAAGGTTTTCAGTATGCAGCTCCCGTCGATGCCCGGCCCCGCCGGGTACCGGGAGCTTAGGCGGTGACCGCGGCCTTCCGCAACCTCTCAATGGTCCGGCGCAGGCCCACCAGCTCCATGACCTCGAAGATGCCGGCGCTGCGGGACTGGCCGGTCAGGGCCACCCGGGCCGGGTGGATGAGCTGCCCCGCCTTGACACCCAGCTTCTCCGCGCAGGAACGGACGACGCCCTCGAAGGCGTCGGCGGGCTGGGCCTGGTCCCGGTCCAACTCCGCCTCCAGGGCATCGGCCAGGGCCGTCAGCGCGGCCGCGGCCTCGGGCGTGGCCACGTGCTCGTCCCAGGCCTCCCGGTCGATGAAGTGGTCGTCGGTGAAGAAAAAGCCGATCTGGTCCGGCAGCGTCACCAGGCTGCGGAAACGGTTCCCCAGGGTGGCCAGAACCCGGCGCAGGTAGGACTCGGTGTCGGCGGCGCCGTGGATCATCCAGTCCGGATCCAGCGCCCAGCCGCGCTCCGTGAGCACCGGCAGGGCCAGGGCCAGCTTGCCGTCGGCGTCCAGGGCCTTGATGTGCTCGCTGTTGATGTGGTTCAGCTTGTCGTAGTCGAAGGACGCGGGACTGCTGCCCACCTTCTTGAGGCTGAACTTCCTGATGATCTCCTGGGCGCTCATCACTTCCTTGGCGTTGCCGCCGGGCGACCAGCCCAGCAGCGCCAGGTAGTTGAGCATGGCCGCCGGCAGGATGCCCTGTTTACGGAATTCCTGCACGCTGGTGGCCCCGTGCCGCTTGCTCAGGCGCTTCTTGTCCGGTCCCAGGATCATGGGCATGTGGCCGAACTTGGGCGGCTTCCAGCCCAGGGCCTGGTAGATCAGGATCTGGAACGGCGTGTTGCTGACGTGGTCGTCCCCCCGCAGCACGTGGGTGATGCCCATGAGATGGTCGTCCACCACGCAGGCGAACTGGTAGGTGGGAAAGCCGTCGGTCTTGACGATGACCCGGTCCACCAACACCTCGTTCCGGAACTCCAGCTTGTCCAGGACGATGTCGTACCAGAAGGTGGAGCCCTCGTCGGGGGTCCGCAGGCGCCAGGCGTAGGGACGGCCCTCGGCCTCCAGCCTGTCCGCCTGGTCCGGCGTCAGGTTGCGGCACAGGCCGTCGTAGCCCTCCCAC
>JALUJS010000643.1 GCA_027056825.1 Candidatus Krumholzibacteriia bacterium
CATCAACGATCTTACCGGCCAGCTCCAGGACTTCAGCGCCTGGAAACGCCACCAGTTGCATACCCTGGAGCAGCTGGAGGGCTGGCTGAAGCAGGAAGGACTCTTTACCTCCCAGGCGCAACGCGCTCTCAGCCAGGCCAACCTCACCCTGCACCGCGACCACATCACCGTGGCGGTGGTGGGGGAATTCTCCCGTGGCAAGACCGAGCTCATCAACGCGCTCTTCTTCAGCGACCACAACTTCCGCCTGCTGCCCACCGACGCCGGGCGCACCACCATGTGCCCCACCGAGATCTACCAGGAGATGGGCGAGCCTCCCTGCCTGCGGCTGCTTCCCATTGAGACCCGCCTGGAGGAGACCAGCCTGCTGGAACTGCTGGAGCAGGAATCGCTCTGGGAACGGATCCCCCTGGACCTGGACGACAGCGAACGGCTCCAGGAAGCGCTGCTGCGCATCCGCGAGCAAAAGCTGGTGCCCCGGGACGTGGCGGTGAGCATGGGACTGAGCGAGGTCTCGGAGATCGCGGACGAGCTGGAGGCCATGGTTTCGGTGCCGGCATGGCGCCTGGCGCGCCTCAACTACCGCCACCCGCTGCTCTCCCAGGGGCTGCGCATTCTCGACACCCCTGGTCTCAACGCCGTCTCCAGCGAGCCCGAACTCACCTACGAGATGCTGCCCAGCGCCCAGGCGCGCCTGTTCGTGGTGGGAGCCGACACCGGCATCACCCAGTCGGACATGGAGATGTGGCAGCAGCTCATCCGCCAGCCCGGCGTGCGCCAGCGGCTGAGCGTGATGGTGGTGCTGAACAAGACGGATACCCTTTGGGATGAGCTGCGCAGCGATATGGAGATCCAGCAGATCATCCAGCGCCAGTGCCAGGAGGTGGCGGAGATGCTGAACATCGACCCCGGCCAGGTGTACGCGGTGTCGGCGCAGAAGGGGCTGGTGGCCCGGGTGAAACAGGATTACCAGCTGGAGCAGCGTTCCGGCATCCCGGATCTGGAAAAGCACTTGGCGCAGGTGCTGGTGGAGAACCGCCAGGCGCTCATCGTGGAGCAGTCCACCGAGGCGGTGATCTCTGCGCTGTGGAACATCGAGGCGCTGGTCTCCTCTCGGCTGCGGCGGTTGCGCAAGCAGTCCCGCGAGCTGAGCGAACTGAGCAGCAAGAGCGAGGCGGCCATCGACCAGTTGCTGCGCCAGGCGCAGAAGGACAAGCTTCGTTACCAGGCCAGCATCCAGGCCTACAAGCGGGCCCGGGCGGAATTCACCGGGCATGGAAAGATTCTGCTGGACGCCATCTCTCCCACCCGCCTGGACAGGATGATCGGCGAGGCCTACCGCCGCATGACCGGCGCCTGGACCACCATCGGGCTGAAGGAGGCGATGAAATCTCTGTTCGAGGAGATCAACCAGCAGATGGAGATCGCCTCCAACCAGAGCCAGGAGATGCGCCGCCTGGTGCGCACCATCTACCGGCGCTTCCAGGCGCAGCACGACATGCAGCTGGCGGAGCCGCAGATGCTCTCCCTGGTGAGCCACCAGGTGGAGCTCAACCTCGTGCACCAGGAATCGGAGATCTTCCGCAAGAGCCCCCGCACCACCCTCACCGAACAGCACTTCGCAGTACGACGCTATTTCCAGACCATCATCACCCGGGTGCGCAAGATCTTCCTGCAGGCCCACGCCGACGCCAAGGAGTGGCTGGAGACGGCACTGGACCCCCTCACCCAGGAGATCCACGAACACCGCGACCTGCTCTCCCAGCAGCTCGCCGACCTCAAGCTCTCCGGCCGCTCCCGCAGCATGGTGCGCCAACGGCTGGCCACGCTGGACCGGGAGTGCCGCAAACTGGAACAGCAGCTGGAGACGCTGCAGAACACCCGCAAGGCCCTCACCCTCGCCATCCCCGCCAAGGAGACCAGGAAGGCCCGCCTGCGGGTGGTG
>JALUJS010000644.1 GCA_027056825.1 Candidatus Krumholzibacteriia bacterium
TACCCGGTGCGGTACGTTGACCGAGCAAATCCGAGAACGCCTTTCCTGTCGCGCTGTTAACCATCCGCAGTAGCTCCTTCATGAATAATTCGGGTTAACCCGCATTTTTGAACTGCTTTGCGGGATCGCGTAGCGATTCAATCATGCGGGTTAAGGAAGTTGTGTACGGTACGGGGTTGCGGCATGGAACCGGTTCGTTGCCCCTCTTGGTAGCCATGGCGTCATGGAGGCCCCGGAGCCATGGAGGGCGGAGGGGCCGGAATGCCGAGGTTGCCGGAGCCAGGATGGCGGAGGCAACCGTCCATGGCGGCCAAGAGGGGCAACGGACCGATGCAATGCAGAAACCCGGTCAGGGCGCCACCACCACCCCCACTTCCCGGCTGTAGCTGTCGGCGCCCGCGCTGACGGTGACCAGGATGGTGTATCCCGCCGGTTCGGTGACCACGGGCGTATGCCAGGTCACGGTCCAGATGTCCGTTCCTTCGGCCACCAGGATCTGTCCGTCCACCTGCACCGTGATCTGGTCCAGGGGGGCGCCGCCCAGGATGCCGCCGGCGGTCCCGGAAACGGAAACATCGGCGTCGGCGGCGAGGGTGTCGCCCTCGGCGGGCTCCAGGATGGCCAGGGTGAGCTGCGAGACCGTCACCGTGATGGCCGCGGTGGCCGAGTCCCCGGCGGCCCAGGCGCGGGCGCGGAGGTTCAGTTCCGTGTCCGCCTCGAAGCGGGGCACGTCCCAGGTGATGGTCCAGGGATCGTCGGCGGTCACGGGCCTGAAGCCCAGGCCGTCGGCCAGGTCCACGGCGATGGAGTCGGCGGCGGTCTTGGCCGCAGTGGTGCTGAAGCCTTGCATCTGCAGTGAGGTCCCACCGAGGACCACCTGTCCTTCCCGGGGCGCCAGGAAGCCCACGCTCACCGGCTGCGTCACGTGGACCACGGTGTCGGTCAGGATGTCCGAATCGGTCCAGTCGTTGCGGAACTGGGCGTAGACGGTCTGCAGGCCCTCGGCCGGATCCAGGGCGATCACCGCGGTGTCGACGTAGGTCTGCCATACCGCGTCCTGGAAGTCGGGACGGGTGCTGAAGCGCATGAGGGTGGCCAGGGCGCTGCACAGGCCGGTGACGGTTTCACCGGCGGCCACGTCCCCGTCGGGCAGGTCCAGGCTGAAGGACGCATCCTGCAGCAGGTCCGGCGCCACATCCCAGGTCGCGGTGGCGTTGAAGCCGAAATCGCCCTGGAACTCGCCGTGGATGGTCTGGGGCGTGGCGGCGTCGTCCAGCATGAAACCGGTTAGGAGGGTGTCCGCCGGCAGCCAGGCCGCGTCGGCCAGGCCGTCCTCGCTCAGGGCGAAGCGCATCTGCTGGACGCCGCTGATGTCGATCTGCAGGTCCACCGCGCGCGTGGCGACGGTGGCGGGCTTGCCGGGGATGTTGAACTCCGGAGCGAAGTCCACGATCAGGTTCCGTTCGGTGGTGGCCGACGGAATGGCCCCGGTGTAGCTCCTGGCGTAGATGGTCAGGGTGTCGCCCTGGGCGGCCTGGGGCAGGGTCCAGGGAATGTCCTGGCCTTCGCCCGGGGTGATGACGGGGTAGGAGACGGCGTCGGAGAAGTCCCCGGCAGTGGCGATGAGGATACTGTCCTCGGAGGTGACCGTCACCGTCAGGGTCAGGAAGCGGGAGGGGATCCGCGTGCGCGCCGGATCGCCGTCCACCGCCACGGTGGGACCGGTGAGCGTGACCGCGGGGGTGGCCTCGGCCACCAGGGAGAAATCGCCGGATTCGGTGAAGGCCTGCACCTTGAAGTAGTGGACGGCCGTGGGGGCCGGGTCGGTGTAGGTATACTGGTTGGTGGGGGCGGTGGTGGCGTCCACGGTGGCCACGTATTCGTATCCGCCCGAAGCGGTCAGGCTGTGGCTGACGTCGTAGGTCTTGATGCCCAGGCCCTGG
>JALUJS010000645.1 GCA_027056825.1 Candidatus Krumholzibacteriia bacterium
CCTGGGCCCGGCGCCCCTGGCCCAATCCCTTCAACCCCACGGTGAACTTCCGGCTGGCGCTGGCCCGGCGGGGCGAGGTCGCCGTGGGGGTGTACGATCTCAGGGGGCGCCTGGTGCGGATACTGTACCGGGGCGTGGCGGGTCCGGGGGCCCTGGATCTGCGCTGGGACGGCTCCGGCCCACAGGGGCCGGCGGCCGCGGGCATCTATATCGTGCGGGGCGCCATGGAACAGGGCAGGGTGGCCGCGGCGGTCAGCCTTGTGCGTTAGCCCGCATTATTCCCGTTCCCGTTGCGCCATGCGGCGCACCTCTTCCTGGAGTTCGATCCCGAAACGCTCACGCACCGCCGCGCGCATGCGGTCGGCCAGACGCGAGATCTGGGCGCTCGTGGCCCGGCCCGCGTTGACAATGATGTTGGCGTGGCGCGCGAAGACCCGGGCGTCGCCTTCGCGCATGTCCTTGGCCCCGGCCTCTTCCAGTAACCTTCCCGCGGCGCGGCGACGCTGCCCGGGGCCCGCGGGCTCCAGGTTGCGGAACCAGCTGCCGGCGCAGGGCAGGTCCACCGGATGCTTGGCCCTGCGGTCGGCGATGCGCTCCCGGCGCGTTGCGCGGGCCCGGTCGACGTCGCCGGTGGCCAGTTCGAGAACCACGTCCAGCAGGACCGCACCGGTCTCGCGCAGGGCGGTGACGCGGTAGGCGAAACCGAATTGCCCCCCGTCGATCTCCTCGATGCGGCCGTCGGGGGTCATGATGGTGGCCCGGCGGACGAACTCCCCGATCTCGTGGCCGTAGCAGCCGGCGTTGCCCATGACGGCGCCGCCCAGGGTTCCGGGCAGGCCCGAGGCGAACTCCAGCCCCACGAGGCCGGCGTCCAGGCAGCGGGCCACGATGGTGTCGAATGCCAGGCCGGCCCCCACCGACACGCGGTTGCCGCGCACCGTGAAGGATGCCGTGTCCACGCGGAAAACGGCTCCCGCGTAGCCGGCGTCCGGCGCCAGCACGTTGCTGCCGGCGCCCAGGATGTAGACCGGCAGGCCGGCCTCCGTGACCCAGGCGTGGAACCGGACCGCTTCCTGCGGTGTAGTGACACGGCAGACCCAGCGGGCCGGCCCGCCGACCTTCAGGGTGGTCAGGTCGCTCAAGGGCACGCGTGCGCGGACCAACGGGGCGAGGTCGTCGGGCAGGATCGACAGCGGCGAGGGGTCTTGGTTCATGGGTCGGCGTCCTGGTTTCGGGGTTGCCGCCACAATGGAACACGGCCGCGCGACCGTCAACCGGCGGTCTTGCGGTTTGGCAGGTCCGTCGGCGTGCGGTACCTTGGTGTCGGAAGGAAAGGCCGCCGCGGTGCGCCGGCCGAGCGTGGGCTCCATCCCGGGAAGTGTCCGGCGTGCAGGAACGCAACGTCATCAGGACCGCCTTCATCGCCTCGCTGCTGCTGCACCTTGTGCTGGCGGCGGCGACGTGGCGCGTGCCGCTGTTCCCGCGCGTGGACCCCGCCGCGCTGGCCGCGGACGACGACACCGTGGAAATGGTCCTGCTGCCGGAGCAGCAGTCCCCGGACGATCCGTACGAACTGCCGCGAGCCTATACCGAGATCCCCGACCGGCTGGCCAGCGAGACCCCGCCGGAAAAGGCGGACTACCTGGCCATGCACCATTCCCTGGCCGCCGACAACGTGCTGGGCGGGGACAGCGACAAGCCCGCCGCCGACCAGCAGTGGGAGTCCGACCAGGTGGCCATCCGCAAGGAGGACCTGTCAGGCGTGCCGGGGGTGAAGGTGACCGAGCCGACCGCCCCGCCGCCGCCGTCCGGTGCGCGGACCACGGAACCCGAGGCGGGACAGGAGCGTAAGAGTCCGGCCCGGCAGGAGGGCGACCGGGTCCCCGGCCGGGGGGACTGGAGCCTGTCCGAGCCCAGGTCCGGCGACAGGGAGCCCAGCGA
>JALUJS010000646.1 GCA_027056825.1 Candidatus Krumholzibacteriia bacterium
GCGGGGTGCGGCTGACCAGGTCCATGGTGGCGTCGTAGTAGCTGTCCAGGGTGCCGATGTCCCGCCAGTACCGGGGTTCGTGCGTCCGCGAGTCGCGGAAGGGATATGCGTAGACCTCGCCCTGGGTGACGAGTTCCGGGATGATGTTCTTGCCGAAGTCGTGGTGGCTGTCCGGTTGGCGGGCGTCCCGGCTCAGCTCACGCACCAGAGCGGCCGTGTCGAAGATGTACACCCCCATGTTCACCAGGCAGTGGTCCGGGTCCCCGGGAATGGTCCTGGGATCGGCGGGCTTCTCCTCGAACCCGATCACCTTCCAGTTTTCGTCCACCTCGAGGATGCCGAACTCCTCGGCGCCCTTGCGCGGCACCATCGCCGCAGAGAGGCTCATGCACCCCCGGTGGCCGGCGTGGAACTCCAGCAGCTTGCCGTAGTCCATGCGGTAGATGTGGTCGCCCGAGAGGATCAGTACGTGGTCCGGCTTGCGGTTCTCCAGCAGGTAGATGTTCTGGTACACCGCGTCGGCCGTCCCCCCGTACCAGCGCATGCCCACCCGGTGCTGGGGCGGGATGCGATAGAGGAACTCGCCGGCCTCGTAGCTGAAGATGTTCCATCCGCGCTGCAGGTGCTGGTCCAGCGAGAACGACTTGTACTGGGTCAGCACGTAGATCTGGCGCAGGTCGCTGTTGATGCAGTTGCTGAGGGTGAAATCGATGATCCGGTAGGCGCTGCCGAAGGGGACGGCGGGTTTGGATCGGTCGCGGGTAAGGGGATACAGGCGCTGCCCCTGGCCGCCGGCCAGGATGAGGGTCAGCGTGCCGCGGACGAGTTTGCGAATACTCAAGGCGATGGCTCCACGGTTCCGTCCGCGCACGGCCCTGCAAACCCGTCGCGAGTGTCCGTCAACCCTGGGCGGTGGCCTTCTTGTCCAGCACCCTCTTGACGGTCTCGATCAACTCGGTCACATCCGACGACTTGGTCAGGTACGCGTCCGCGGCCCAGGTCAGGTAGTTGTCCTTGTAGCTCGAAAAGGCCGTGTTGAGGATGACGGGGATCCGCCGGTCGCGTTCCATGATCCGCTGCATGGCCTCGATCCCGTCCATTCCCGCCATCCGGATGTCGAGAATAACAAGATCGGGCTGCATGGTCTCCACAAATTCAAGGCCCTGGACCGCGTTGCTGGCGGTCATGGTATCGTACCCGGCCCGCCTCAGCTCGGTCTCGTACAAAAGCCTCAGGTGGGGTTCGTCGTCAACGATGAGAATCCTGCTCATTGTCCCGGCCTCCTGCAGTCCTCCACCCCGCCCCCGGGGCGGCTTCCATGAGCATCCCGTCACACCTTAACAAAACCGGCATGGCTTTGCCAGGTGAACCGGCGACTTCATGATACTTTAACAGGCAGACCCGGTCAGGCGTTCCTGGGCAACGGCAGAATGAACGAAAAACCGGCTCCTCCCCCTTCGCGGTTGCGGGCTCCCACCACGCCGCCATGGGATTTGATGATCTGCTGGCAGATGGTCAATCCCAGGCCGCTGCCGGTCGGTTTCGTGGTGAAAAACGGCGCGAACAGCTTGTCCAGCGTGTCCTCTGCAATCCCCGGGCCACTGTCGCAGACCTCCACCTTGATTCCGCCCTCGACGCCGCGGGTCCGCACCTCGATACGCCCGCCGTCGGGCATGACCTGCATGGCGTTGACGATGAAGTTCTGCAGGACCTGCTGGATCTCGATGGGGTTGCAGGAGCATTGGGCCCCGCCCGACTGCAGATCCAGCACCAGTTCGATCCCCTTGGCTTGCATTTCGCCCTCGAAACGCTCCACCGTGGAGGTGACCAGTTCGTCCAGGGCCACCTCCTTGCGCTGCAGCTTCTGGGGCCGGATGAAGTCCAGCAGGTCGTGGATGATGGTCTCCATGCGGGAGACTTCCTCGGTGATGATCTCGGCGTACTTGTGGTTCGGGTCGTCCGGATCCAGGTTCCGCACCAGCGCCCGGGCGAAGCCGCCGATGGCCACCAGGGGATTGCGCAGCTCGTGGGCCACGATGGCCGAGGTCTCGCCCATGACGCTCAGGCGCTCCATGCGCAGCAGGGTCTGCTGGTGTTCCTTCTGGGCCTCGTGGGCCTGGCGCAGGTCGATGAGCCGGCGCTCCAGCTCGGTGTACAGGCGGCTGTTCTCGATGGCGCTGGCGCTCTGGTTGGCGAAGAGCTGCAGGAACTCCAGGTCCAGGTCGGTGATCTCCTGGCCGCTGATGGCGTTGTCGGCGATGATGGCGCCCAGCATGCCGCTGCGCGTCACCAGCGGGGCGATTGCGAAGTGGTCGCAACCCAGCCACTGTCGGATGGCGGACACCCCGGGCAGATCCATGTCCGGGGTGATGCGGATGGCCTGGCGCTGCTCCATGCTGCGCACCAGCACGTGATCGTGCTCGGCAAGGGGCACGATCATGGTCTTGACGATGGCGTTGACCGCCGCGTCGGTCTGCTTGATGGACTGGTCGTAGCTGGTCATCATGGAGAACAGGTCCTCCGGCTGCGCCGCAAGATCGCTCCAGATGCGCCCGGCCTCGTCCTGGTTGCTGGGCCCGATGGCGAGTTCGCCGCGCAGGACCTCCTGCCTGTCGTCCACCAGCAGCAGGAAAGCCCGGTTGAAGCGCAGACCCTGGCCGGCGGTGATGCAGATCAGCACCGCCTCCAGCACCTGGTCCAGGGTCAGGTTGGCGCCGTAGAGGGCCTCGCTGACCTGGTTCAGGAGCGAGAGCTTGGCCACCCGCGCCGCCCGCAGCTCGTCCTCGTAGTCGCGCTTGCGGGTATCGGAGATGTACAGCAGGCAGTGGTCCGGACCGTCCCCGTCCGGGTCGACGTGGAACGGTCGGCAGAGGATCTCCACCGGAATGGGATCCCCCTGCTGCGGCAGGACCTCCCGCCGGCACCGGTGTTCCAGGCATTCGTTGACGTCCAGGCACTTCTCGATGGGCAGCGGTGGCAGGAAGCGATGGCGCAGGTCGCGGCCCAGGATCTCCCCCCGCTGCTGCCCGAGCAGCTCGCAGGCCCCGTCGCTCAGCTCGGCCACCTGTCCCCCGTCGGCCAGGACCACCAGCGGCAGCGGATTCTGGTGGAAGGCCGCGGCCAGGACCCGGGCCCGGTCCGTATTCCTGTCCGCGTCGCTCATGGGCGGCCTCCTTCCCGCCCGGCCAGGGCTGCGGCGTAGAGATCCTCGTACGCGGTGGCGGAGGCGTTCCAGTCGAAGCGCAAGGCCATGCCCCGCTCCTGCAACCGCACCCAGGCATCCCGGTCGGCCCAGGTCTTCTCCACCGCGCGCAGGCAGGCCAGCAGGTCCTCGCTGCGCGGCTCACCGAACACGAAACCCGTGGCGTCCGGGTCCGGATGTCCGACCACCGTGTCGGCCAGGCCGCCGGTGCGCCTGACCACCGGCGGGGAGCCGTAGCGCAGGGCGTACATCTGGGACAGCCCGCAGGGCTCGAAGAGGCTGGGCATCAGGAAGACATCACAGCCGGCGTAGATGCGGTGGGCCAAGGCTTCGTCGTAGCGGTCGCAGAAGGCGATGCGGCCCCGCTGGTCGGCGGCCAGCCTGCGCACCGCGTCCTCCAGCCGCTTCTCGCCGGTGCCCAGGATGGCGAAGCGGAAGCCGTCCCCCGCCAACCGGGCCAGGATGGGCAGCATGAGGTCCACGCCCTTCTGGGTCACCAGCCGTCCCACGAACCCGCACAACGGCCGCCGCAGGCGACCGTGGCGATCCGTCTCCGCCTCCAGGCCAAGTTCCGCCAGCAGCGCGTCACGGCACCGGACCTTGCCCCCAAGATCCCCGCTGTCGTAGACCGCCGGCAACAGGGGATCCCGCCCCGGATCCCAGGTCCGGTAGTCGGCCCCGTTGAGGATGCCGGTGTAGGCTTCCCGGCGTCCGGCCAGGACCTCGTGCAGGCCGCAGCCTGCCTCCGGACCGGAAACGGTCTCCCGGGCGTAACCCGGGCTGACGGTGTTGAGACGGTCGGCGGCCAGGATGCCCGCCTTCATCAGGTTGATGCGGCCGTGGAATTCCAGCAGGCCGGGGTAGACGGCCTGGCCCGCCGGCAGACCCAGGGCCTCGGCCGCGGCGGCGGGATGGATCTCCTGGTGGGCCAGGTTGTGGATGGTCAGCACCGTCGCGCCGGGTCCGGGCAGCCCGCGCCCGGCATACCACAGGCGCCGGTACAGCGCCGCCGGAACCGTCTGGGCGTCGTGGACGTGGACGATGTCCGCGGGCCAGTCCAGCAGGCGCGGCAGCAGCAGGGCCGCCCGGCCGTGCAGGGCCATGCGCTCGACGGCGTCCGGGAAGGGCTCGCCGTCGGGTCCGTTGTAGATCCCCGGCCGGTCGAAGAGATCCGCGCATTCCACGCAGAAGACCTGCAGCCTGCCCGCGGCCCGCCCCCGCACGTGGTACCGGACGTCCCGCATGCGCCCGCCCGCGCGCAGGGCCAGGCCGGGCAGCTTCTTCAGGGGGCGGATGTCCAGGGCCTCGCGGTCAAGTTGCCCGTAAAGGGGCATCACCACGCGGACCTGATGGCCGCGCGCGGCAAGGGCCGCCGACAGGGCGGCGGTGACGTCGCCCAGTCCGCCCACCTTGGCCAGGGGGGCGTACTCGGCGCAGACCATCAGGACGTTCAGAGGAGCCATGTCACCTTATCCTGAAAAACCCGGGAACTTTCCCGCGAAACCATCGTATGACCAGACATCGGGAAGAGACAACATGATCTTCCCCCCGGAAAGATCCCAAGCGAACGATTGTTTCCGGCGAACATGGCAAGGGCGAGACGGGAAAGCGGACCCCAGGGCGAAGGGTCCGCTTTTCCGTTGGGGACCCGGCGGTGGGCCACCCTGCCCCCGCGTCAATCCGCGGGGGTGGCCACCAGGGCGAACTGGAGCCAGCGCATGTCCCCGAACCGCCCCAGGGTCAACAGGTTGAACAACCTGAACGAGGCCGCCCCCGTGGGGTTGATCCCCCGGACGGTTTCCACCCGGTAACCCCCGTCCTCCAGCAGGCTGATCATGCTCGCGCGGGTGAAGAACCGCATGTGCGTGCGGTCGCAGATGCCCTCGTCCGTGTACTCCCAGCGCCCGCGCAGCGCCAGGTCCACCACGTTGTGGAAGTAGCGCACGTTGGGCAGGGAGACCACGAGGCACCCTCCCGGCGCCAGCAGGGGCCGCACCGCAGCCAGCAGCGCGGCCGGATCCACCAGATGCTCCAGAACGTCGTTGAGGGTCACGCAGTCGAAGCGTCCCGGCGGCAACCCCTGCGCCACCGCCACCGCGTCCCCGGTCAGCACCCGGTCCAGAACCTCGGCCGCGCGGCCGGCGGCTCCGGGATCGAATTCGATCCCCCAGACCTCCAGCTCCGGCCGGGATTTCTTCAGCTCCGCCCCGAAGGCGCCCGCCCCGCAACCCACGTCCAGGAGGGCGCGCGCGTCCCGGGGCACGAAGGGCTGCATTTCCCGCCGGGGATGCCCGTAGTAGTCGCCGCTCATGGCGTCCCGCAATCGGTCGCGAAGGTCCGGGCGTTGGTGTCCTGCAGCAGGCGATCCAGGGCCCCGACCTCCCCCACGATGATCAGGCGGTCCCCCGCCTTCAACGGCCGGTCCGGATCGGGCATGGTGTTGACCGCCCCGCCCAGCCGGTTCCTCTCCTTGACCGCCAGCACCGAGATGCCGTAGCGCGGGCGCAGGCCCAGGTCCTTGAGGGTGCGCCCTTCCCACTCCACCGGCGGCACGAAGAGCTGCACCTTGTACTGCTCGGGCAGTTCGACGCAGTCGTGCATGCGGGCCTCGCCGGTGACCAGCTTGATGCCCATGTCCTCCTGGTGGAGGATCTCGCGGTTGTAGACCTCGAAGATGGCCTGCCGCGTGATGATCCCCACCAGCACCGGGCGCTCCCGGCTGTAGAGAACCGGCAGGTCCGGCCGGTCGTGGCGGCCGAGGGCCAGCAGGCAGTCCTCCAGGTTGTCACGGCGGTAGACCACGTCCTCCACCGGGACGCGCAGGTCGTCGGCGATGAGGACCTTCTCCAACCCCTGGCCGCCCAGCAGGTCCTTGATGTCGTGGATGGAGATCATCCCTGCCAGGCGCCCCTCGTCATCCACCACGTAGTAGTGCTCGTCCTCGTTTTCCAGAAAGAGGTGCAGGATCCGGTCCAGGCCGTCGGTGACGTGCACCGTCCGCGGATTGACCTCCATGATGTCCTCGACGTGGAACTCGCGCAGGATGGCGCTCTCGCGTCCGAAGTGCAGCGGCTTGCCCTGGCGGGCGAACTTGAGGGTGAAGATGTTGTGGTCCATCAGCCCGCGGTACGACAGCGCCGCGCCGATGCTCGCGAGCATCAGCGGCAGGATGACCTGGTACTGGCCGGTCATCTCGAAGAGGATCAGGATGGCCGTCAGGGTGCCGCCGGTGGCCGCCCCCACCATGGCCGCCATACCCGCCATGGCGAAGGCCCCCACGGCATGGTGGGCGCCGGGGAAGATGTAGATCAGGGCCGCCCCGAAGGCGCCCCCGGTCATGCCGCCCAGGTAGAGGGCCGGGGCGAAGATCCCGCCCGAGGCCCCCGAACCCAGGGTCACATCCACCGCCGCCAGCTTGACCACCACCAGCAGGGCCATCGACGGCCACATGGC
>JALUJS010000647.1 GCA_027056825.1 Candidatus Krumholzibacteriia bacterium
ACGTTATGGACGAGTATCTTCCCAACAAGCTGGCGGACGTGGGCAGGTTCCTGCCCTGACCCGCCGTCGCCGAAGGATTGCCCGTGAAATTCATCCTGGTCATCGAACGCAAGCACCTGTTCCCCGGCCTCAGCCCCCAGGGTTTTCTGCCGGCGGACGCCGTGGACCTGGACGGCCTGGCCCGTCACATGTTCTTCGCCCAGCGCGACTACATGGAGCAGAACTCCCACTACAAGCAGATCATCCCCTACATGATGCTCACGCGGGGCGAGGGCGACGAGGCCCGCGTGCTGTGCTACCAGCGCCGCGCGAAGCACACCGAGGCCCGCCTGGGCGGCCTGTGGAGCGTGGGCTTCGGCGGGCACATGGAACCGCTGGACCGCGGCGATGACGACGAGGCCATGGACGTGGTCATGACCACGGCCCTGCGCGAACTCGAGGAGGAGACGGGGCTGGCGCCGGGCGCCGGGGCGTTCACCAGGCTGGGGTTCATCAACTCCGACCGCGAGGATGTCTCGAGCGTCCACTTCGGCGTGGTCTTCACCGTGGATCTGGACCGGCTGCCCGGCAGCGACGACGAGATCATGCAGTTGGTCTCGCGCCAGTCCGAGCCGCACCAGGCGCGCTGGATTCCCGCCGCGGATCTGGCGGACATGACGCAGCCGGGCCACGGTCCCGACGGCGCCGACTTCGAGGACTGGTCACGCATCGCCATCTCGGGTCTGCCCGGGGACTGACGGACTTACTCAACCGGTTTGACGGCCACGATCTCGATGACCATGGCCTTGCCGCGGTGGCCCGTTCCTTCGTCCAGGCCCACTTCCTTCTCCTCGGCCCGCAGGAACTCCAGGCCCGCGTACTGCTCCTTCAACTCCTCCAGGGAGTGCAACCACTCCAGCCGCGGCGGGCCGCCGGAGGAAGTGCCGAACTGCGCCGTGCTGAAGGAGCAGTGCACCAGCCGGCCGCCGGGCCGCAGGCAGGCGGCCACGCGCCGGTGCACATCCGGCATCACCACAGGGTCCAGGTGCGCGAAGCACATCACCACCAGGTCCCAGGTCCGCGCGTCCCAATCCCCGGCGACCAGATCACCCAGGCGGTAGTCGATCTCCACGCCGCGGTCCGCGGCCAGTTCCAGGGCCTTGCGCCGCCCCACCACGGAACTGTCCCAGGCCGTGACCCGGTGGCCGAGCCCGGCGGCGAAGACGGCGTTGCGTCCCTCCCCCTCGGCCAGCAGCAGGGCGTCGCCCGCGGGCAGGCCGGGCAGCACCTCGGCGACCAGGTGGTTGGGACCGCGACCGTAGAAGTAGCGCGGAAGGTCGTAGCGACGGTCCCAGTTGTTGCGGTGCTCCTGTGTCATGGCGTCCTTTCCCCGGCGCGGAGGCCGGGCCCGTTCAAAGCAGACTGTTTCCCTTGGCTATAACGGTTTGAACCGGCTGGAATTGTCCCGCCGCGGGTGTTATCGTGCTGGGGTTCCCAACAAAAAACCAATCGTCCTCAACGGCAAGGAGTGGGCTGTCATGATCAACAAGATCGGAGTCATCGGCGGCGGCAACATCGGCGGCGTCGTCGTTTCGGAAATCGTCACGCGCGGTCTGGCCCGCAACGTGGGCCTGGTCGACGTCAAGCCCCCCGAATTCGCCAAGGGCAAGTGCCTGGACATCAGCGAGGCCACGCCCGTCCTGGGCCGGGACGTGAACATCGAGGGCAGCAAGACCTACGAGGTCATCGAGGGCGCCGACTTCATCATCAACACCGCCGGCGTGCCCCGCGCCGTGCGCCCGGACGGTACCTTTCCCTCGCGTGAGGAGTTGCTGTCGATCAACCTGAAGATCACCGACCAGGTCGCCGCGGGCATCAAGAAGTACGCCCCGAACGCCTTCGTGATCTCCATCGCCAACCCCCTGGACGCCATCGTCTACCGGCTGTTC
>JALUJS010000648.1 GCA_027056825.1 Candidatus Krumholzibacteriia bacterium
AGAAGGTCTGGGTGGAGAAGGAGCGGCCGCAGGCTTTGCATGTAAACCGCTGGATACGGTGGGGAGGTGTGAGTCGCTTGTAGAAGCCGATGCGTTTGAAGGGCCAGGGCTGGCCTGAGGCGTTGTGGTGTATGCAGTTGGGGTTGGGGCAGAAGGGAGGGGCCCAGTTCTTGGGGATGCCGCAGGAGAGGTCCATGTCCGACCCGGGGGCAAGGCCCAGGCCGGACACATTCTCGAGGGCACAACCTAAAGGTTTGGTGCAGGGGGCCGACAACAGGGGAGAATCCATGTATCCAGCGGTCTTCAGTCCTGCGGAGGACATCATGCACACCTTGCGCGAAGATTCGGCCTTCAAAGCGGCCAAGTTCTTGACCCTTATGATGATCCTGGCGGTCGTCGCGCCCGCGGTTCCGGCCGGGACCACCCCGGGCCTGGACCGGGAACCGGGACCGGTTCCCGCCGGTACGGCCGTCCCCGGCGGAAATCCCGTCGCGGGCTTCGTGCCCCCGGGATTCCAGACCGCACACTACGCCAAGGCCGTGGCGGCCAGCTACCGTCCGGACAAGGTGCTGCCGCCGCGTTACGACGCCCGCACCCTCGGGCTGGTCACGCCGGTGAAGAACCAGGGCGGCTGCGGGGCGTGCTACGCCTTCAGCTCGGCCGCGGACCTGGAGTCCAAGATCCTGGCGGCCGGCCTGGGCCCGGCGGATCTCTCCGAGGAGACGATGAAGGACTGCAACTGGCAGGCCACCGGCTGCAGCGGCGGCAACCAGTTCATCATCATGAACTACCTGGCGACCCACGGGGCCGAGCCCGAGGCCTGCGCCCCGTACGTGGACGCCGACGCGGCGTGCCCGCTGGGCTGCGGAGCCGAGTACACGGTGCTGGACTTCTCGGCCATCTCCGGTTCCACCATCGCACCCACCGATGTCATCAAGCAGTACCTGATGGACCACGGCCCCATCCATACCACCCTCTTCGCGGGCGACGACACCCAGCCCGCGTGGCGGGACGAGGTCTCCGGCTACGACGGGACGGGCGTCCTGTACTACACCGGGACCGAGGCGCCGAACCACTCGGTGCTCATCGTGGGCTGGGACGACGACATCGCCCATGCGGGGGGGACCGGGGCCTGGATCGTCAAGAACAGCTGGGGAACGTCCTGGGGCGGGACTTGCGGCTATGGGACCGAGGGCGGCTACTTCTACATCGCCTACGGCAGCGCCAGCGTGGGCATGTATTCGTCCTTCGTGGGCGAGTTCATGAGCAACGAGAACCCCTCGACCCTGCTCTACAACGACGAGGGCGGCTACACCAGCGCCTTCGGCGGCCTGGGCACCGTCCTGTGGGGCCTGGCGTCCTACGCCGCCCCGCAGAACACGCGCCTGCACCGGGTGGAGTTCTGGACCACCGATGCGACGGTGGACGTGGATGTCTACATCTACCGCGACTTCGTCGGCGGTGCCCTGTCCACCCTGTTGGCCTCGAGCCTGGACAACGCCTTCGCCGAACCCGGTTATCATTACGTGCAGCTGGATACTCCGCTGGACCTGGCCGCGGGCGAAACCGTCCAGGTGGCGGTCCGTTTCGAGAACCAGACCTACCAGTATCCGCTGGCCGCGGACACGGACGGCGATGTGGACGTGGGCAAGAGCTGGTACAGCTTCAACGGTTCGACATGGAGTTCCCTGGAGAGCTACGGCGCCGACACCACCATCCGGGTGCGCACCAGCCCCAACACCGTCCTGGCGGTGGATGATCCGGGTTCCGGATCCGGCGGCGACGGCGACGGGGAAACGGTTCCCCGCAGCCTCGTGGTCAAGGGCGCCTTTCCCAACCCCTTCAACCCGGTCACGGTCATCCGCTTCGCCACCGCGCGCTCGGGCCCGGTGCGGGTCAGCATCTTCGACGGCCCTGGGCGTCGA
>JALUJS010000649.1 GCA_027056825.1 Candidatus Krumholzibacteriia bacterium
CACCAGGCAGGACGAATACGAACGGCGCATCCGGGGCGAAACCTACCTGGAGATCGCAGCGGCCGGCGGGGGGATCCTCTCCTCGGTCCGGGACCTGCGCGAGCGTTCCGAGGACGAACTGGTGGAGCTGGGCACCGCCAGGGTGCGCGAGATGATGGCCCTGGGGACGGGGACGGTGGAGGTCAAGAGCGGCTATGGCCTGGATCCGGAATCGGAACTGAAGATGCTGCGCGCGGCCGGCCGGATCATGCAGCGGACGGGTGTGCGCATGGTGCGCACCTGCCTGGCCGCCCACGAGGTCCCGCCGGAATACCGGGACGACCGCGACGGCTACGTCGATCTGGTCTGCGGAACCATCCTGCCGGCGGCGGCGGGGGCGGGGCTGGCCGACCGGGCGGACGTGTTCTGTGAGCCCTCGGTGTTCGACCTGGACCAGACCCGGCGCATCCTGGAACGGGCCCTGGACCTGGGACTGTCCCTGACCGTCCACGCCGACGAACTCGAACCGTTCGGCGGCGCGGCCCTGGCCGCTTCCCTGGGAGCGCTGTCCGCCGACCACCTGATCCGCATCGACCGGCGGGGCATCGAGGCGCTGGCGGTCTCCGGAACCGTGGCCGTGCTCCTGCCCGGCACCGTCTTCAGCCTGGGGCTCGGGAGCTACGCCCCCGCGCGCGAGATGATCGCCGCCGGCTGCGCGCTGGCCCTGGCCACCGATTTCAACCCCGGCAGCAGTCCCATCCTCTCCATGCCCCTGGTCATGGCCATCGCCTGCACGCAGATGCGCCTGACCCCCGCCGAGAGCCTGGCCGCGGCCACCCTCAACGCCGCCTGGGCCCTCGGCCTGCAGGCTACCGTCGGGTCGCTGCACCCGGGCAAGAGTGCTGATTTCCTGGTCCTGGACGGCGACGATTACCGCCTGGTTCCTTATCACGCCGGCAGGAATCCCGCCGCCGCGGTTTTTTTGCGCGGGCGCAGGATTTAATCCTCAACTTCCGGCCCGGGTTGTCGAAAACCTCGTCAGTATTACCGGCATCGATTCCGCCGGCCCACGGTGGAACGCTGATATTCGACCCTCAGCGGGGAGTTCACACTTGTCCAGGTTGAGCCAACTCAAGCAGGAAGCCTACAAGGCGGGCAAGGAACGGGACTGGGAGCGGGCCATCACGGTCTATGAGCAGATCCTGGACATCGACAAGAAGAACCCGTCGCTCGTCAACGAGCTGGGGGACATCTGCCTGAAGGCGGGCGAGACCTCGCGCGCCATCCGTCACTTCCTCAACGCCGCCTCCATGTATCGCAAGACCGGCTTGGTGAACAACGCCGTGGCCATCTACAAGAAGGTCCTGCGCCACGACCCGGACAACATGAACGCCCACTGGTACCTGGCGGAGTCCCGCGCCGGCCAGGGCCTGAAGGCCGAGGGGTTGACCCACGTCATGGTCTTCCTGGAATCCAGCGGCGAGGTGGGCGGCGAGCTGAAGGAGATCGTCAGCAAGCGCTGCGTGACGCTTCTGGACCTTTACGACGACACGGCCGAGGTCCAGGAGAAACTGGTCCAGGTCTTCCGCATGTGGAAGATGGGGCTGGAGGCGGCCCGGGCCGAAATCCTGCTGGGCTGCCTGAAATTCGCCGCGGACGAGGACGCCGCGCGCGCCGCCGTCCAGGCGGTGGTGGAACGTGAACCGGCGGTGTGCAACTACCCCGAATACGGCCGCTGGCGTATCCTCGCCGAGCCCGATGGCGACGCCTCCGGCGACGAGGGCGCCTACGCCGATTTCGGAACCGTCGATCTGGGCGGAGACGCCCCTGGTGCAGTCCCGCAGGAGTCTTCCGCGACCGCGCCTGGTCCGGGGCCGGAGGTAGTACCCGCCGCATCTCCCGCATCGGGCGGGGCCTTCGGCGAAGTGGAGATCGAGGCCCCGGAA
>JALUJS010000650.1 GCA_027056825.1 Candidatus Krumholzibacteriia bacterium
GTCTGGAGGATCCGGACGTGCACGGGGATCCGCCCGAGGTCCGGGAGGCGGCCGCCCGCATGGCCGTCAACATCATGGTGTATGCGCTGACCCACCCTTGACGCACATGGATGGAGTGTGGCCTTGAACCAGGAACGGCAGTACGCGTTGCGCCTCGCGCGCCTGAACAGGGCCGCGCGCCACCGCGTCCTGGCCCAGGGCGTGGTGCGCGCCGGCGCGGTGCTGTCGCCGGCGGCCGTGGCCGCGCTGTGGGCGGTCTCGGGACCGACTGCGCCGGGACCGGTGCTGGGCGGGGGGCTGGCGATGTCGCTGGTCGCCCTGGCGCTCCTGTTGATCCGGGACCTGGTCTGGAAACCCTGGCGCGCCCTGGCGACGGCGCGCGATGTGGCCGCCCGGGTGGAGGAGGTCCGGCCCTGCCGTAACCTGGTGCGCGCGGCGGCCGAGCCCCCTGTGGCGCGAAGCGGGGATGACCCCGTGGCCCGGGAGCTGCGGCGGCGGGTCGTGGCCCAGGCCGCCGGGATCCTTGAGGGGATCACCGCCGCGGACCTTACCCCGCCCTTCGCCAGGCGGCCCGTGGCCGCCGGTTGGGCCCTGGGCCTGGCCATGGCCCTGGCCCTGCTGGCCACCGGGCCGGAGCAGTTCACCCTGGGCTGGCGGCGGCTGATCGGCGCGGCGGGAGCAGAGACCGCGCCGCGGACGGGCGGGTTGTACGCAGCGTCCGGCCCCGCTTTCGCCGTCGAGGGGCAGCCGGTGGTGTTGCGGGCCCGGGACTTTGGCGGCGGGGACGATCCCGCGGTCTGCGAGATCCGGGTGGGCGCGGGCCAGTGGCGCGCCCTGGCGGTGTCCGGGGTGGCTCCCGAGGGATACGAAAACCACTTGCTGGCGCCGTTCCGGGACTTCCAGGCCCACCTGGAGGCGGCGCGCGAGGACCTGGAATGGAGGTTCCGGCGCGGGCCGCGGGTGACCGAGACCCGCGGCCTTGCCGTGCTGCATCCCCCGCTGCTGATCGACCTGGCCGGCCGGGTGATTCCCCCGGACTATACCCGCGCCGCGGCCCATGACCTGGAGATCCTGCCCACGGTGGTCGAGGCGCCGGTGGGAGGCTCCCTGAGGCTGACCGGGCGCACCAACCTGCCGGTAACCCGGGCGGTGATCGCCACCGCCGCGGGCGACAGCATCGTCATGGCGGTGGACTCCCTGAGCCTGCGGGGCGACCTGCCCATTGCCGGCGACACGGAATTCCGCATCCTGTTGACCGACCTTCATGGCCTGCGCAACCGGGATCCCCTGGCCTACCGGGTGGTGGCCCTGCCCGACGAGAAGCCCGTCGTCCGCCTGGATCGGCCGGACGACGACGGTGTGCTGCCCCTGGGCGGGCATGTCACCCTGGTGGTCGAGGCGGCGGACGACTTCGGCCTGGACGATGTGCGCCTGCTGGTGCGGCCCCGGGGGATGGACGGCGAGGACCGCGGCTGGCGGGGCGGAGGAATCTGGCCCGTGGCCGGCGACTCGGTGCGCTCCCTGCAATCCCTGCTGGGCCCGTGGGGGGTGCGGGTGCTGGCCGATGAGGGCGGTCCCGGTGCGCCCAGGATGCGCCAGGAGATCGATGTGGACCTGGCGGCCCTTGACCTGGGCGCCGGACAGGGCCTGGAGATCGTGGCCGAGGCGCGGGACAACCGCCGTCCGGGCCCGGGTCAGGCGGCCCGCTCGCGGGTGCTGACCCTGGTGCTGCCGGCCGCCGCGGAGGTCCTGGCCGAACACGCCCGCGAACGGGAGTCCCGCACGGCGGAGCTCGAGGACGCGCGCCGGCGCACGCGGCAACTGGGCCGCGACCTGGATCGCCTCAACCGCGAGCTGATGAAGAATCCCCAGCCGGACTGGACGCGTCGGCAGGAGATGACCGAGGCCATCACCCGCCGCCGGGAGCTGCAGAAGGAACTCCAGGACATGGCCGCCAAGCTGCAGGAGGAGCTGGACCGCCTGGCGGCCAACCAGATGACCAGCGAGGAGCAGGTGGAGATGGCCGAGCAGATCTCCCAACTGCTGAGCCAGCAGGACAGCCCCTTTCTCGAGAGCCTGATGCGCAAACTGGAGTCCCGGCCCGAGGACGTCTCGCCCCAGGATTTGGCCCGCACCCTCCAGGAGGTGGCCCGCAACCAGCAGGACCTGGCGCGGCGACTGGACATGGCCCTCTCGCAGCTCGATCGCCTGGACCAGGAACAGAAGATGGAGGGGATGACCGCCCTGCTGGAAAAGATCATGCGACAGCAGCAGGATCTGGCCGAGAAGAGCCGCGCCCTGGCCGAGAAGACCCGGTCCTCCGAGAACCAGGGCGAGAAGGGTGACGAAGGCGAGAAGGGAAACCAAGGGGACAAGAGCGACCAGGGGGAAAAAGGCGACCAAGGGGAAAAGGGCGACCAGAGTCGGGAAGGAGATCAGGGCGAGCAGGGCAAGCGGAAGGACGAAGGGAAGCCCGGGGAGCGGACCGGGGACCAGGATGCCCGCAAGGAGGCCGAGGACTTGGCCCGCAGGCAGCAGGAACTGACCGACCAGCTCCAGGAGCTGCAGGAGCAACTCGAGGCCGCCCGCAAGGAGGCCGAGGAGCGGGCGAACCAGGATCCGCAATCCGGCGAAGCCTCCCGACAGATGCAGCAGACCCTCCAGGAGATGCTGGATCAGCTGAAGCAACAGCAATCCCGGCAGAAGATGGAGCAGGCCCAGGAACAGCTCCAGGAGATGGACCCCCAACAGGCGGCCAAGATGCAGGAGCAGGCCCTGCGGGACCTGGGCTCCCTCTACCACGTCCTGCTGCAGTCCCAGCAGGCCATGCAGATGGCCATGAAGCAGAACCAGGCCGTTTCCCTGCGGCGTATTGCGGCCGAGCTGCTGGACCTGTCCGCGCGCCAGGAGCAGATCGCCCAGCGGGTGCCTTCGCGCCTGCGCAACGTGCGGGCCCGCGAGATCACCCGCGGTCAGCACCGCATGCAGCAGGCGGCCATCAGGATCCGCGACGAGCTTGCGGAGCTTTCCACCGACGCCCCGCTGCGTATCCTGCCGCTGCTGAAGAAACTCGACGGCCTCATCGAGACCATGGGCTACAGCGTGAACTCCCTGGAAGAGGGGCAGGGCATGGCCGCCCAGCGCCAGAGCGCCGACGCGCTGTCCCAGGCCAACCGCATCGTCATCGGACTGCTGACCGAGGCGCAGATGAACAGCAGTGGCCAGGGGCAGGGGCAGCAGCCCCAACCGTCGCTGGCGGAGAAGCTCATGCAGATGATCCGGGAGCAGGCCGGTCTGAACGGGATGACCGAGGAGCTGCGCCGGATGCTGGCCGACCGGGGACTGTCCCAGGCGGCGCGCGCCAGGATGAAACGCCTGGGCGAGGAGCAGGGCCAGCTCGCCGGCCGCATGCAGGACCTGGCCGAGAAGGAACGCGTGCGGCCGGACAGCGGCCGCCTGCTGGGCGACCTGGACCGCCTCGCCGAGGACCTGGAGACCATCAGCAGGGAGATCGACCAGGGCATGGTCAGCGAGGAGACCCTGCGCCGCCAGGAGCGCATTCTCAGCCGCATGCTCGATGCGCGCAACAGCGTGCGGCAGAGGGATTTCAGCATGCGCCGGGAGAGCCGCACCGCCCGCGAGGTGTACGGCGCCCCGCAGCAGGGAGCCGCCCCCGGGGAGTCGGAACGGGACCGCCTGCGCCTGCGCTACCGGTCCCTGGACGCCGCGCCGCCGGACTACCAGTCCCTGGTGCGACGCTACTTCAGCGCCCTGGATTCCCTGCAGCGTCTGCAGGAGCTGCCCCAGGCTCGGGAGGACATGCCATGAGGGTGTCGGCAGGCGTGCGCGCATACCTGGTGGCCCTGATCATCATGGGGTGCGTCCACGGTCCGGCTCCCGTCGCCAGGGCGCAGGATTCCGGCGACAGATCCCAGCGGCTCGAGCGGCCGGAGATGGTCCGGCCCGGTTTACCACCCTCGCCCCACGCGGTGTCCATGGACCTGGAGCGGCGCCTCAAGGAGCTGGACCGGAAGCTGGCCCTGGGCAGCACCAGCCAGGCCCGGACCCTCCTGGAGGACCTGGCCCAGCACAAGGAGCTGGAGGAACGGCTGATTCCCCGCCGGGCGCGTCTCGCGCAACTGGTGGGCGACTACGCCGGAGCGGCCCACATCGCCCGCCGGGGCCTGGCCCTGGACCCGGACAATCCCTCCCTGTGGCGCTACCTGGCCGGGTCGCTCCTGGTGGAGGGACAGATCGATTCGGCGCGCATCGCCCTGGACGGCTACATGCGCACCAGCCCCACGGTGCGCAGCGCCGCCACGGTGGGCATCGACCTCTGCCTGCAGACCCGGCGCTACGACATGGCCGCCGGTCTCATCGACTCGCTGCGGACGGTGCTGGGCGAACCGCGTTTCGCGGCCCTGCAGAAATCCCAGGCCCTGCTGGTCATGGGCCGGCGGGCCGAGGCCGCCGTGGAGATCAGCGCCGCGCTCAGGGAGCAGCCCTACAACCTGCCGGTGATCCGCAGCCGCCTGCTGGACGGCGACTACCGGCCGGGCCGGGACGCGGACTTCCTGAGGGCCCTGCGGGGCATCGTGGACGGCCCGGGCGCGTTGCCGGCGGAGAAAATCCTGCTGGCGAACCTCCTGCTGGCCGGCGGGGACGCCGACGGGGCCCTGGCCTACATGCGGCCCCTTGCCGGCGATCCGGGGTCCGCGAACGCCGTGCTCCAGAACAGCGACACCCTGGTCCGCGAACTGGAACTGATGGACAAGGACCGGCAGTACGACGCCACCGTGGATTACCTGCTGGGGATCCTGCAGCAGATGGCCCTGTCACCGCGACAGGCGAAGCTGATCCGCCAGCGGGCGGCCGACCGGTTGGCCGAGGTGTGCGAGCAGGCCCTGGACGCGGGCCGTTTGGGGGACGACCCCGCCGCCGCGGTGGAGCACTTCAACGACCTGCTGGCCCAGGTCCAGAAGGTGCACCCGTCCAGCGACCGGCTTTATTCCGCGCAGATCAACCTGGCCCGGTACATGAAGGACAGGCTGGACGATCCAGGACGGGCCGCGCGGCGGCTCGAACGCCTGCTGCTGGATCCGGACCTGCCGCCGGAGGGCCTGGCGCTCACGCGGCTGACCCTGGGCGAGTGCTACCTGGCCGCCGCGGACACGGCGCGCGGACGGGCGGTCCTGACCCAACTCGGCAGGGATCCGGAGTTCCAGGACTCGGCCGGAGCTGCCCACTACCTGCTGGCGCGGCTGGACCTGGCCGAGGGATCCTGGGTGACCGCCCGCGACCGCTTCGCCGTGGTGGCCCTGGACAATCCCGCCGCGCCCTATGCCAACGACGCCCTGGAACTGGGCCTGGCGGTGGCCGAGGAACTGGACAACCCCACCGGCGGCCCGGAGATCCTCGAACTCTACGCCCCCTGCGTGCTGGCGGACCTGCTGGGCCGGCCGCAGGCGCGCATCGCCGCCCTGCGGACCTTCGTGCGCGAGACCTCCCGTCGGGTGGACCTTGCCGAGCCCCAGCACCTGCTGGAACGGGGCATGTACGACCTGGCCGGGGCCCTGGTGGAGGCCGATTCCCTGGTGGCCGCCCGGCAGGTGCTCCGGACGCTGTACACCGAACACGCCGACAGCCGCTACGCCCCCCGGGCCATGGATCTGGCCGCGGACCTGCTGCTGCGCGAGGGCCGCAGGGACGAGGCCCGGGACCTGTGGACGCGGTTGCTGGTGCAGTACCCTGACGACCTGTTCCTCGCCGACGTGCGTGACAAGCTGAAGGCCATGGACGACAAGGAGAACCTGCCGTGAGACGGTGGCCCCTGGTGATGGTGATTGCGGGGATGTGGCTGAGCCTGCTGGCCGGCGGCGCGCTGGGTGGATCCTGGCTGCTGGTGCCCATGGACCTGGACCAGACCAACCACCTGAAGGCCTACGGCCTGGCTTTCCACAGCCTGCAGGCCGGGGACAACGTGACCTGGCTGCTGAACTACCGCGGCGGCAGCTTCCTGATGAAGGACAACCAGCGCATCCGCACCGACGCCATCCTCATGGGGGTGCTCTTCGAGCCCATCGGGGACGCGAAGCGGCAGGAGATCAGGGACACCGTGGCCCAGGAGAACATGGACGAGGTGCTGCTGGAGAAGGCTCCGCGCATCGCCGTATACAGCCCGCCCAACAAGCAGCCCTGGGACGACGCGGTGACCCTGGCGCTGACCTACGCCGAGGTGCCGTACGACGTTGTGTACGACCAGGACGTGCTGGCGGGCAAGCTGAACGACTACGACTGGCTGCACCTGCACCACGAGGATTTCACCGGGCAGTACGGCAAGTTCTACGCGGCCTTCGGGCTGGAGCCGTGGTACGTGGAGCAGAAGAAGTTCAACGAGGACCTGGCGGCCGCCCTGGGTTTCAAGACCGTCTGGCAGCTCAAACACGCGGTGGCGGCCACCATCCGCGACTATGTCGAGGGCGGGGGTTTCCTGTTCGCCATGTGCTCGGCCACGGACACGATCGACATCGCTCTGGCAGCGGAGAACACGGACATCGTTCCCGCCGTCTTTGACGGCGACCCACCGGATCCGGACTGCCAGTCCAAGCTCGAC
>JALUJS010000651.1 GCA_027056825.1 Candidatus Krumholzibacteriia bacterium
TGTGGTGGATGCCAGCGGCATGATCCGGCGTTATGCCGGGACGGGGGCCTCGGGCTTCAGCGGCGATGGCGGCCCGGCCACGACAGCAGCTCTGGTCTCACCGGAGGGGCTGTCTCTCACACCGGATGGCATTCTCTACATTGCCGATTCCGGCAACCACCGCATCCGGCGGGTGAGTCCGGAGGGCATCATCACCACGGTGGCGGGCGATGGCAGGGTGGGCTTCGGCGGCGATGGCGGTCCGGGGCCGGCGGCGTCCCTGTATCTCCCCGCGGCGGTGGCCGTGAGTCCCGAAGGCAGCCTTTACATCGCCGACAGCTTCAACCGTGGAATCCGCGTGCTGAGTCCGCCCTTGCCGAGCTACGGCGCCGATGATCTGCTGATCGCCGCCGAAGACGGTACCGAGCTATACCATTTTGACAATGCTGGACGCCATCTGGAAACATTGCATGCCGACACCGGTGCCGTATTGTGGTCCTTTTTCTATGACGCCAATGGGCGGCTGACCAGGGTTGCCGATGGCGACGGCAACAGCACACGCATCCTGCGCGATGGGGCCGGCTTGCCCCTGGCCATCGAGGCTCCAGATAGCCAGCAAACTACGCTGGTCCTGGATGCCAACGGCTATCTGGGCCGCCTCACCAATCCGGCGGGCGAGACGGTGGACTACCAGTACGATGCCGGGGGACGCCTGCTGAGTCGCCGCGACACCCTGGGTAATCTCTCGACCATGGACTATGACACGGATGGTCGTTTGCGCCTGGATACCAATGCCGCCGGTGGCTACTGGGCCTTGAGCCGCAGTCGCCTGGCTGCGGGGTTCGGGGTGGTCAAGCGCTCCAGCCTGGGGCGGATCACCCGCTACCAGGTTCTGGATCGGGCCGCGGCCGGCCGGGAGCGCCACCTTACCGCTCCCGACGGCACCACCACGGTGACCCTCATCGATGGCGCCGGCCGGCGCACGGTAACCGCCCCCGACGGCACGGTGACCGAAGTGACGGAGGGCCCTGACCCGCGCTTCGGCCTGCAGGCCCCAGTGCCACAGCTGAGCACCTTTACTACGCCGGGTGGGCTCAACTACCAGGCGCGACGGACGCGCACGGCTGCCTACGACCTGGGCCTGAGCACCCTGACCGAGACCCTGGACATCAACGGCCGTGTGTGGACCCGGGTCTTCGACGTGGCGACCCGGCGCTACACCCTCACCAGTCCGGCAGGGCGCAGTGGAGCGCTGACGGTGGATGGCCAGGGCCGTCCCCTGCAGCAGGCCCTGATCGGCCTCGATCCCTGGGACTATACCTACGATGTACGGGGCCGCCTGACCAATCTGAGCCGGGGCGAGCGGAGCATGAGCCTTGCCTACGATGCAGCCGGCAACGTGGCGGGCCTCACCGATGCTTTGGGGCGCAGCACCGGTTTCGAGTACGATACCGCCGGCCGCCTCGTCCGCCAGACCCTGCCCGACGGGCGCGCCATCGACTACCAGTACGATGCCAATGGCAACCTGACGGCGCTGGTTCCGCCCGGGGGCAGCGCCCACGTCTTCACCTATGACGCCGTGAACCAGCCCATGAGCTACGACCCGCCGGATGTGGGCGTTCCCGGCATTACCCGCTACGATTACAACCTGGACAAACAACTCACCCGCATCACCCGCCCCGACGGCCAGCTCCTGGACCTCCACTACGACCCGGTCAGCGGCAGGCTGTCGAGCCTCAGCCTGCCGCGTGGTAATTACGGCTACAGCTACGAGACTTCCAGCGGTCAACTCAAGCAGATCGCCGCTCCCGGTGGCGAGGTTCTGAGCTACGCCTACGATGGCTTCCTGCCGATCGCCGAGACCTGGAGTGGCAGCATCACCGGCAGCGTCAGCCGCACCTACAATAACGACTTCCGGATCACGAGCCTGTCAGTGAAC
>JALUJS010000652.1 GCA_027056825.1 Candidatus Krumholzibacteriia bacterium
CGGGAAGTGGATCGCTTTCACCGTCCGCGAGACCGACCTCGAGGCGAACCGCGGCCGCACCGACATCTGGCTGGTCGGCGTCGACGGGAAGGGGCTGCGGCGGCTGACCACCGACCCGGAGAACGACTGGAACCCCCGCTGGTGCCTCGACGGCACCCTGTTCTTCCTTTCCACCCGCGGCGGCAGTTCCCAGATCTGGCACATCGATCCCAATGGTGGCGAAGCCACCCGCATGACGGATCTCCCCCTGGATATCAACGAGTTCAAGGTCGTGCCCAAGCTGCACAGGTTCCTGGCCGTCATGGACGTCTATCCCGGACTGGGCATCCAGGGGACCCTGGACCGCGACGCCGAGAAGGAGGCCGACCCGGCCACCGGCATGATCTACGACGAGTTGATGTTCCGGCACTGGGACACCTGGGAAGACGGCAAGCGCAGCCACCTGTTCCTGATCGACCCCCGCACCGGCGAGGCCACCGACCTGGTGCCCGACCTGGACGCGGACACCCCCACCCACCCCTGGGGCGGACTGGAGGAAGTCACCGTCACCCCCGACGGAACCGAGGTCATCTTCACGGCCAAGGTGCTGCCCGGCAGCGAGCCGGCCTGGAGCACCGACTACGACCTGTACGCCGCGCCCACCGACGGGTCCGGGGTGATCCGTTGCCTGACCGAGCAGAACCAGGCCTGGGACACCGAACCTGTCTTCACCCCCGACGGCAAGACCCTGGTCTACCTGGCCATGGACCGGCCGGGCTTCGAGGCCGACCGCTTCCACATCGTGCTGCGCGACTGGAAAAGCGGCGCCGAGCGGCGCATCGATTTCATCCACGACGGCCTGGACCTCAGCCCCCACGGCCTGGTCTTCACCAAGAACGGCAAGACGGCCTTCTGTACCGCCGGCTACCTCGGCCAGCGCTCCATCTTCAAGCTCGACCTGAAATCCGGCAAGACCACCCTGGTCCACAGGATGGGCCGCAACAGCAACCTCGGCCTGTTGCCCGGCGGCCGCCTGCTGTTCGGGCACCAGGACCTGCGCATGCCGACGGAGCTGTTCACGATCCGGACGAGCGGCAAGGACCTGCGGCAGATCACCCACCTGAACGACGCGAAGGTCGCCGCGACCCTCATGGGCGAGCCCGAGCAGTTCACCTTCACCGGCTGGAACGGCGAGACGGTGTACGCCTACGTGGTCAAGCCCTATGACTACTCCGACATCGAGGCCTTCGCCGGGCACAAATGGCCGGTGGCCTTCCTGATCCACGGCGGTCCCCAGGGCAGCTTCGGCAACGACTTCCACTACCGGTGGAACCCCCAGGCCTACGTGGGCGCCGGGTTCGCGACGGTGGCCGTGGATTTCCACGGTTCGACCGGCTACGGCCAGGCCTTCACCGACGCCATCTCGGGCCACTGGGGAGACCGTCCCCTGGAGGACCTCGAAAAGGGGCTGGCCGCGGCGCTGGAGAAGTACCCTTGGATGGACGCCGACCGGGTCGTGGCCGCCGGCGCCAGCTACGGCGGCTTCATGATCAACTGGATCGCCGGCCAGCCGTTCGCCGACAAGTTCAAGGCCTTCGTCTGCCATGACGGCAACATCGACGAGCGCATGGCCTACTATGACACCGAGGAACTGTGGTTTCCCGAGTGGGAGCACGGCGGCCGCCCCTGGGACCCAGGCAGCGGCTACGACGACTTCAACCCCATCGACTACATCGGGAACTGGCACGTGCCCACCCTGGTCGTGCACGGCGGCCGGGATTACCGGGTGGTGGACACCCAGGGCCTGAGCGCGTTTACCGCCCTGCGGCGCCGCGGCGTGCCGGCGCGCCTGCTCTACTTCCCGGACGAGAACCACTGGGTCCTCAAGCCGCAGAACTCCATCCAGTGGCATGACGAGGTCATGGGCTGGCTGACGCGC
>JALUJS010000653.1 GCA_027056825.1 Candidatus Krumholzibacteriia bacterium
TGGATATCCTGACCAGCAACGTGCCCGCCATGGAAAACCTCGTGCGCCGCGCTCGCGCCTACGACCGCCCCGCCGCGGGCGGGGAAAGGACCGGCCAGCACGCCTCCGTGCCGGCTGCGCCCAGGCCAGCCCGGGGCCTGGGGCTGCAGACCCTCGTGGCCACCGACAGCCCCGTCGACCGGCGCATGCTCGAGAAGAAGCTGACCGCCGACGGACACACCGTCACCTGCGCCGAGGACGGCCAGAAGGCCCTGGAACTGGCCCTGACCACCAACCCCCAGCTCATCCTCACCGACTGGATGATGCCCGGCATGGACGGGCTCGAACTGTGCCGCACCCTGCGCAGCTCCGACCTGGCCGGCCGTTGCCACATCCTGATCATGACCTCCAACGACAGCCAGAAGGAGCTGGAGGAGGCCTTCGATGCCGGCATCGACGACTATCTCGTCAAGCCGCTGAACCACCGGATCCTCGCCGCCAAGCTGCGTTCGGCCAGCCGCGTCATCGGCCTGCAGATCCAGTCCGAGCGCGACAAGAAGGACATCGAGCGGCATCTGAAGACCATGGGTCGCCAGAAGCGGGACCTGGAGAAGATGTACGACCAGGTCCAGCGCCTGGCCATGGAGGACCAGCTCACGAAGCTGCCCAACCGCCGCGCCGGTCTGGCCCGCCTGGACGAGGTCTGGGCCGAATCCAGCCGCAGCGGCAACCCCATGCTGGTCATGATCATGGACATCGACAAGTTCAAGAACGTCAACGACACCTACGGGCACGACGCGGGCGACGAGGTCCTGCGTTCGACCGCCGGAGTGATGCGCAACGCCTTGCGGGAGTACGACACGGTGTGCCGCTTCGGCGGGGAGGAATTCCTGGTGATCTGCCCGGGCGCCGACCTGGATGTCGCCACCGATCTCGGCGACCGCATCCGGCTGGCCGTGGAGAACAACCACATCCAGACGCCGGAATTCACCGGCAACGTCACCATCTCCATCGGAGTCTCGGTGCGGGGACCGGAGCATACCCAGACCAAGGACATGATCAAGGAAGCGGACGAGGCGCTCTATGCGGCCAAGGAGGCCGGGCGCAACAAGGTGTGCATCGCCTAGCGATACAATAATTCGGGTTAACCCTTCGCCTCGAAACGGCGGTGGAAATCCAGATGGAAGTCCGCCGCCGTTGTCACATCCCGGTCCACGCCCAACACCTCGGCCGCCCTGCGGTAGTCCGAGGGGTGAACGTGGAGAATGTAGCGGTAGCCGCCGCGACCGTCGGTGATGCCGCCGGAGCTGGAGACGTTGATGTTCGCGTCGCACAGCTTGCGGTGGATGTCCACCAGGGCGCCCAGTTCGTCGTCGCCGTGGACGATGAAGGCGTGGTGCGGGCCGGTCAGTTCCAGGCCCTCGTGGCGCGCGAGCTGGCCCAGCCGGATGGGGTTGAGGGGATAGATCACCAGTTGGGTCGTGTCTTTCCCCACCGGAAAGGCGTTGAAGGCCAGCAGGTTGACCTCTTCGGCGGCCAGGGTCTCCAGGAATCGGCATCCCTGCCCGGGTGCATCCTTCACGGTGGTGTAGTAGTAGTCCGCGGAGTAGATGGTGGCCGACATGACGGGCCTCCTCGGCTTGCGCCGGACCCGCCGGGTCCACCGGCCGGAGGCCGGCGCAGGTGTGGGGTGGGTCCCGGGAGCCGCCCGGGACCCCTTTATCATATCACAAACCCGTTTTCATGTCAGCAGGGGCCGGATCCCCTGGGGCCGGATCCTCTGGGGCCGGATCCCCAGCGGGGTCAGTCACCGCTGATGATGTCCTTCAGCAGCCCCCCGCCCAGGCCGGCCACGCCACGGTGCTCGCCCTGGTTGCGACCCACGGCCACGCGGATGCGGTCGGCCAGCCGGCTGAACGGCAGGGTCTGCAGGTAAA
>JALUJS010000654.1 GCA_027056825.1 Candidatus Krumholzibacteriia bacterium
GGAGGCGGGATCGTCGCTGCCGACCAGGGAGACGAACGGCCCCTCGGTGATGGTGTTCACCGGCCGGGGTTTCCCTGCGTCCAGGGCGAAGCTCACCACCCCAGCGTAGAAACCCAGGCGGTCCACCCGGTCGCCGTCCCGGCGCCACAGGTCCAGCCGGTAGGCTACCGTCGGGGTCATGCGCCAGCCCTGTCCATCCGGCCAGTTGTTGACATTGAGGTAGGGACGCAGGAAATCGGTGACCCGCAGCACCCCGCGGCCATTTTCCAGGCGGCTCCAGCGCCGGTAGCGGACATAGTCGATGTCCGCCTGGCCGGCTTCGAAGGGGTAGGGTCCGGTATAAATGGCGCCAAAGAGGTTCTCGTCCTGCAGGTCGAGGACCAGGCCGCGTCCTTTCTCGTCCACGCCGGTGATGTTGCCGATCTGCGCCCGCGTGAGCGGGTGCCGCGGAGCCCGGACATGCAGCGGCAGATCGGGCGCCTTGACGGGCAGGCCCGTCGTTTCGGTCCCTGGCAGGAAGGTTTCACCCTCCAGCCCCCCGACACCGCCGACCACCGGTTTTCCCGCGGCCAGAACCAGGAGCAGGGAGAACAACAAGCTGCGATATTGCATGGTGAACATCCCGGTTGGAGATCATGGTTGTCTGACCTGGACGGAGCCCTACTTCACCGAGGGCAGGCCCTCGGCCTTCCAGCGCGTGATGCCCCCCGTCATGTGGTAGGCCTTTTTGAAACCCAACTCCTGCATCATGCCCAGGGCGAGTTCCGTGCGGCGCCCGGTGCGGCAGTAGATCAGGTAGGTCTTGTCCCGGTCAAGCTTCGCAAGCTCGTCCTTGAACTCCGGGGAATAGAAGTCCAGCAGCCCGGCGCCCTCCAGGTGCCCGGAGGCGAATTCCTCCGGCCGGCGGATGTCCAGCAGCACGAAATCCGGGTTGTCCCGATTCTCGAGGATCATGGCCTGGGCCTCGGCCGGGGTCAGGTTACCCACGGTTGCGGCTGCTTCCTCGGCGTCGGCCGCCTCCGTTTTATTCTGCTCCTGTCCGCAGGCCGCCGTGAAGACCAGGGCCGCCATCAGCGCCGCGGCGCAGATCCATATGCTCGTTTTCCTCTTCATCTGTCCCAAGTCCTTTCCTTCGGTTTTCATCCTCACGCGTTCTTGTCGATGGCCCGGTGGGCCTCGATGAGCTTATCCACCACCGAGGGATCGGCCAGGGTGGTCACGTCGCCCAGGCCGGTGTACTCGCCGGCGGCGATCCTGCGCAGGATGCGGCGCATGATCTTGCCGCTGCGCGTCTTGGGCAGGCCGGGCGCGATCATGATCACGTCGGGCGTGGCCACCGGGCCGATGACATGGCGCACCTGTTCCTTGAGAGCGCCGATCAGTTCGTCCCCCTTGCCGTCCCCGTCCGGGCCCAGGATCACGTAGGCGAAGATGCCCTGACCCTTGATCTCGTGGGGATAGCCCACCACCGCGGCCTCGGCCACGGCCTCGTGGGCCACCAGGGCCGACTCCACTTCTGCGGTGCCCAGGCGGTGTCCCGAAACGTTGATCACGTCGTCCACGCGGCCGGTGATCCAGTAGTAGCCGTCCTCGTCGCGGCGGCAGCCGTCGCCGGTGAAGTAGTACCCCGGATACTGGCTGAAGTAGGTCTCGCCGAACCGGCGGTGGTCCCCCCACACCGTCCGCGCCTGGCCCGGCCAGGTCTGGGCGATGCACAGGTTGCCGCTGACCCCGTTGCCCTCGATGGGCTTGCCGTCGTCGTCCATCAGCAGGGGTTTGACGCCGAAGAACGGCAGGGTGGCCGAACCGGGCTTGAGGGGCGTGATCCCGGGCAGCGGCGTGATCATGATGCCGCCGGTTTCGGTCTGCCACCAGGTATCCACGATGCAGCACTTCCCCTTGCCCACCTTCTCCCAGTACCACTTCCAGGTCTCGGGGTTGATGGGTTCGCCGACGGTGCCCAGGATCTTGAGGGAATCCCGCGAGGACCGTTCGAGGATCGCGTCCCCGGCCCGCGCGACGGCGCGGATGGCCGTGGGCGCGGTATAGAAGATGTTCACCTTCAGGTCGTCCACGATCCGCCAGTAGCGGCCCGCGTCGGGGTAGGTGGGAATCGACTCGAACATCACCGAGGTCGCGCCGTTGGCCAGCGGTCCGTAGACGATGTAGGTGTGGCCGGTGATCCAGCCGATGTCCGCGGCGCAGAAATACACGTCGCCGGGGTGGTAGTTGAAAACGATGCGGTGGGTCGTGGCCGCATACACCATGTACCCGCCCGTGGTGTGCATCACGCCCTTGGGCTTGCCCGTCGAACCGGAGGTGTAGAGGATGAACAGGGGATCCTCGGCGCCCATCCATTCCACCGTACAGGTCGAGCGTTGCTTGGCGCACTCTTCGTCGAGCCAGAAATCACGGCCCGGGCGCATGGGCGTGTCGGCGTCGGTGCGCCGGGCCACCAGGACCCTCCGGACCATGTCCAGCCCGTCCACCGCCCGGTCCACCGTCTCCTTGAGCTTCAGGCGCTTGCCCCCGCGCAGTCCCTCGTTGGCGGTGACCACCAGGCGGCACTCCGCGTCCAGGATGCGGTCGCGGATGGCCTCGCTGCTGAACCCGCCGAAGATGATCGAATGGATGGCCCCGATACGCGCGCAGGCCAGCATGGTGTAGGCCAGCTCCGGGATCATGGGCATGTAGATGGCCACCCGGTCACCCTTGCGCACCCCGTGGGCCTTCAGGACGTTGGCCACCCGCGCCACGCTGTGCTTGAGCTGCCGGTAGGTGATGTGCTCGTACTCGCCCGGCTCGTCCTTCACCCAGATCAGCGCCGTCTGGTCGGCCTTGTCCTCCAGGTGGCGGTCCACGCAGTTGTAGCAGGCGTTCAGGCGACCGCCCAGGAACCAGCTGAAGTCGATGTTGCCGTAGTCGTTGTCGAAGACCTGCCGCCAGGGGTGGTACCAGGACAGCGTCTCGGCCTGTTTGGCCCAAAAGGTCTCCGGATCGTCCAGGGACAGGCGGTACAGGCGCTGGTATTCCTCCATGCTGCCGATGTGGCTGGTGGAGGCCACGTCGGGATTGGGACCATAGACATCGGGGGTGGCGTTGTCGGCCATGGGGCGCTCCTTGGCTGGCAGGATCGTGGCGATGATAAAGGAGGATTCTAAACCAGGTTACCCCCGGGCGGCAAGCCGATCGACCGCGCGCTAAAGAACCGAGTCCACGAAAGACCTGATCTTCTCCCGGAACACCGCGCGTCCGAACCGCTCGGCGTTGGCGCGCAGCTTCCCGGCGGAAAAGTCCGCCTCCCGTTCACTGAAGGAATCCAGGGCCGCGCGCAGAGCCTGCGGCGTCTGCTCGTCGAAGAACACCGCGGTCTCGTCGGTCTGGGTGTCCAGGATGCCGCCGGCCCGGAAGGCGATCACCGGGGTGCCGCTGGCGTTCGCTTCCAGGGGGGTGATCCCGAAGTCCTCCTTGCCGGGGAAGATGAAGGCGCGGGCGCGGGCGTACAGTTCGCGCAGGCGGTCGTCGTCGACCCGGCCCAGAAACTCCACGTTGGACCGGGCCATGGCTTTCAGCTTCTTCAGCTCCGGCCCGCTGCCGGCCACCAGCAACCGCTCCTGCCGTCCCCGGAACGCTTCGACAGCCAGGTCGATGCGCTTGTAGGGAACCAGTTCCGCGATGGTGAAGAAGTAGTCGTCCTTGCCGCCGGCCGGGCCGAACATGTCCAGGTCCACCGGCGGATTGATGACCACGGAGTCGCGGTGGTAGACCCGCCTGACCCGCTTGGCCACGAAACTGGAGTTGGCGATGAAGTGGTCCACGCCCATGGCCGAAGTGCGGTCCCAGCGGCGCAGATAGTGGGCCAGGGGCGCGAAGAACGCCCGCGACAAGCGCCCCATGCCGGCGCTGTACTCGTGGTACATGTCCCAAATGTAGCGCATGGGCGAGTTGACGTAGCACACGTGTACGGCCTCGGGGTCGGCGATGACCGCCTTGGCCGGACCGCTCTCGCAGGAGAGCACCAGGTCGTAGCCGCGCAGGTCGAACTGTTCGAGGGCCAGGGGCATCAGGGGCAGGGCCCGGCGGTGGTCCTTGCGGAAGAAGGCGTACCGGTTGAGGAAGGACGGCGTGACCTTGCGCTCGCGGAACACCCGGGGCAGCTTGTCCGGCTCCCAGAACAGGGTGAACAGGTCCGCCTCGGGATAGATCTGCAGGAAGTTCTCGATGACCTTCTCGCCGCCCCGATACCCGACCAGCCAGTGGTGGACGATGGCCACGCGCATGCTCCGGATCCTTCCTCTGTCAGCGGGTCCGCAGACCCTCGTAGAGAGCCTTGAGGTCGCCGTACTTCGCTTCGTAGTCGGCCATGCTGCGCTCGATGACCTCGTGGGCCTCGCTGCGGCCATAGACATGGGTGATCTCGGTGTTCCGGTGCCGCGCCCCCGGGGCGTCCTTGTAGGTCAGGAAGTAGTGCTTCAGCCGGTCGATGAGGGCCGGCGGGCACTCGTAGATGTCCTTCATGTGGCCGTAGATGGCGTCGTCCCGCATGACGGCGATGATCTTGTCGTCGGCCTCGTTGCCGTCGATCATACGCAGCCCGCCGATGGGCACCACCGGCAGCAGGATGTCGCCGTGGGTGATGGATTTCTCGGCCAGGACGCAGATGTCCAGGGGATCGCCGTCACCGACGATACCCTCCCGTGAGGCCTGGCGCATGCAGAACTCGGCGATCTTTTCCCCGCACCAGGTCTGGGGAATCAGTCCGTACAGGGTGGGATACACGTTGGAAAACTTCTGGGGCCGGTCCACCTTCAGGTGCCCGCTGGGCTTGTCCAGCTCGTACTTCACCGTGTCCGAAGGCACGATCTCGATGTAGGCCGTGACCGTTTCGGGGGCGTCATCGCCGATGCTCACCCCGTGCCAGGGGTGGGCGCGGAACAGGCGGTGCAACAGGTTGAGGTCGATGTCCATGGGACGTGTCTCCTTGCTCGATACGGGCCAGCACAACCATACCACGCGCGCCGCACAACGGAAGCCGCATTGTCTGCCCTCGTGAAAAACGGCCGCGCCCACCAGGGGCGCGGCCGAACGTGTTCTCGGGGCGGTTCTTCTACTTCAGCAGGGTGATCCGCTTGCTGACATCGACGCCCTCGCTGACCATGCGCACCATGTAGATGCCGCTGGCCAGGCCCGATCCGTCCAGGGTGACCTCGTGGCGGCCCGCCTCGCGGGAACCGTCCACCAGGGTCCGGACCCGGCGGCCGGCCAGGTCGTACACGGCCACCTGCACGTGTCCGGCCTGGGGCAGCACGAAGGCCACGGTGGTCATGGGGTTGAACGGGTTGGGAGAGATGTCGGCGAGTTCCGCGACGGCGGGCATCAGGCCCCGGTCGGAAACCTCGGGCTCGGAAGCCAGGATGCGGTCGATGGCCAGATCGAAGTCCTCGGCGGACTTGTCCGCCACGGCCAAGGCCTTGACCGGGGTGCCGCCCAGGCTGGGGCGGTACGTGGTCACGGCCCAGTCCATGCGGGCGGACTGGCCGGGCGTGAACTCGAACATGCAGGAGTCGTCCGTGTAGTCCATGAAGTTATGGATGGGATCGACACCCGGGGAGCCGCAGGTGTCCCGGCCCTGGGGGCAACCGTAGGCGGGCCACAGCTCGTAGGGCGTGTCGTCAACCTGGTCGCCGGCGCCCCAGCAGCCGTTCTGGAAGGTGTGGTACAGGCCGAAGTAGTGGCCGGCCTCGTGGGTGATGGTGTCGCCCTCGTTGTACGGCGCAGCGGGTCCGCCGGGCAGGGTGGACCAGAGGATGACCAGGCCGTGGCCCCAATGATCCTCGGGAGCCATCCAGGGGAAGTAGGCCCAGCCCAGGATGCCGCCGGTGGGGTTCTGCAGGTAGATGTTCAGCACGTGGGCCGGATCGATGGCCAGGTACTGCTTGACGGCCTTCTCCTCGCGGGTCTGCATGTCCCAGCTGAAGTAGCGGGAGGACTGGTAGCGGGCGAAGTGGTACAGGTAGAAGCTGATGCCGGTGCCCGCGTAGGCGTCGTTGAGCACCTGGATCTGGTCGTTGACCATCTGGTCGGTGACGTAGCCGTTGGTCTGGCTCTCGTAGATGGAATGCACGGCCACCGGGACGGTGATGTTCAGGGCCTTGCCGTAGTGCTCCTCGATCCAGCGGTCCAGATCGGCAGGGGCGCGCTCGGCCTGCACGGCCGGGTCGTCGAAGGTGGCGCAGCGGGTGCCGGCCATGTTGCTGCCGTCGGCGGCCGAATAAACGATATCTCCCGACAGGTCCGGCGTCGCGGCCGTGGCCACCACGGTCAGGGCCACAACGGCGGCGCAGAACACCAGGAAACCAAGCTTCATCTTGCTCATGTGGTTGTCTCCCCCCACTTTGAAGCGGAAAAAATGGTGGCTTCGCACATATCGTGGAAACCTTTGCGTTTTGGTAGTATAACACATCTGCTTGAAAATCAAAACCGATATTTTGCCTCCCTTGTCCCCCAATCCCCGCAACCGGACACCAGATAATGCATATCTATTTTTATCAACAAGTTACAAAATTGACAGCCAAGCCCGGACCGCTTAACTTGGTC
>JALUJS010000655.1 GCA_027056825.1 Candidatus Krumholzibacteriia bacterium
TATCGGTCCGCGGGACTCCCTTGGTGCTGTCCGGGTTCGCCCGCCGGGGGCTCATGCTTTCCACGGGGGTCGGCAAGGGGCGTGCCGAGCTGTTCACGGTCAGCACCGATCCGGTGGAGGGATTCAACGGCGGTGTGAACATCCGGGACAGCGCCGACCAGACCTATGGGGTGTTCTATCAGGCCGAAGTGTTGCCCGACGATCGGCTCTCGGTCGGGGTTTCCGGGGTCGTCGGCAACCAGGAAGGGGCCGCGGGGACCGGTGTGGCCAGCCTGCGGCCCGCCGCCCGGGGGAACACGGTGGGGACCGTGGTTTCCGGTGCCCTGGCCGGTTTCAAGGTCGACCTGGAATATGCCTGGAGCCGCTACGATCCCGATCGTTTCGATGGCGTGGGCGCCAAGGAGGACAGCGTCTACGAGGCGCGTCTGTCGCATGAGCTGGGCGGGGTCACGATAGGGGGAGGGTATCGGCGCTATGGCAGCGACTACGCCACGATTGCGAACCCGAATTTTTCCGGTGACAGGGAGGGTTACGACCTGTCCCTGGCGGGCGGGAGCGGTGTGTTGTCCTGGTCCCTGTCGGGGTCCCGGACCGTCGACAATGTGAACCGTGATCCGTCCCGTCCCCGGGTCCACAGCACGGGAGCGAGTATCAATCTGGGGCTCTCGCCGCAGGGATGGCCGTCTCTCCAGCTGGGCCTGGGGCGCTCGCTGCAAAAGGCCGGACAAGTCCCGCCTGGTGACACCGGTGTCGACAATATCAATGATACCGTGTCACTGGCCCTGTCCCAGGCGGGCGGTGTCTGGAACACGTCCCTCACCGCCAGCCTGGGCTGGCTGGATGATCGTCTGGCCACGAACGTGGACCGGACCACGCAGAACTACGGCGTGACGATGAGCTACCGCCTGGATCCGGTATCCATCGCGCCCTCCGTCTCGTATAACGCCAGCAAGGGGTCGGACAAGGTCCAGCGGTCCTGGTTGCTCGCCCTGAACCTGTCGGTGCCGCTCTGGTCGGAACGGATCACGCTCTCGACCCAGGCCTCGTACCAGCATTCGACGGCCTCCGACGATTCCGTCGATCAGGATCTCGCCAACGGCAGCCTACGCATAGCCTGGACGCTGCAGGACCTGTTCGACTACCGGATCCCGGACTGGCTCAATGCCCAGTTCGGGCTCTCCGGCACGTTCAACCGGCTCAATGATCGGGTCAACCCGACCGCCGGGAAGAACGCCTACTCCGTGTTACTGACCTTCAGTATGGGGGCCCCGTACAATTTCGGCCTGGAGCGTTCGTTTTGATCCGCGTGGCAGGACAGTCCGGGGCGTTAAGAGGGCTTGGAACGGCAGTGGATGGCGAGCGCAGGAAGCGGACGTCCCCAACGCGGACCTTGTCGGCCTGTCTGCTCGCGGGGCTTCTGGCCAGTGGTTGCTCGATGGTCGGGCCGGCGCACGTGGCGGTGCCGGTCCCGGAACCTGTCTTTCGACCGGGCGGCGGTGAGACAACCGGCCCATTGAAGGTCGAGCGGATCGAGCTCACCTTCACGAATGGTCGCCCGGACGCCACGGTCTCCAGGGGGGCCTCCCTTTCCGCCAGGGCCGAGATCCGGTTTTCCGGAAACGGTGTCTTCCGGGCCCGCTGGCTGCAGGATGGGGGCGTCATCGCCCAGGAGGTCCTGCAGGTCACGTTCGGTCCCATCCTCGACTTGCCCCTGCGGGCCCCGTTGGCCACCTTCGAGCCGGGTCGCCATCGGTTGGTCCTCGAGGTCATCGAGCCGGCCACACCACTGTCGCCGGTGGAGGTGTCGTATTTCGTCACGGCGAGCGCCCCGGTGCCCGAACGGAACAGCGGTGTCGAGCCATGAGCCGGTCCGTCGTCCTTCGTCTGCAAGGGTTGCTTCTGACCATTC
>JALUJS010000656.1 GCA_027056825.1 Candidatus Krumholzibacteriia bacterium
CCAACTCGGAAGCATTGATCGCCGGATAGCTTACACCGACGGAACGACTCTCCACCTCCCATAGAAATCGGGACTCTCTCAATGCGTACTTACAGAATCCCTGATCAAGATCTTCTCCACGAGGTCGCACGACGGCGAATCCTGTAGATACGACCAAGTTATCCGGCGGGTTCTCAATCGGAGCGATTGCTTGCAGGTACGTCCTGACTGTGGAAATGATCACATCGCCATTCTTGACCTTCCTGCGCGCCCGGCTCGGAGCATCCTCAAACTTGTAGCTGACGATGTCGTGAATATGGCCATAAGAATCGACGTTCCCGATATCAACATAAAGAAGCTCAAAATCAGGGTCGGTCGTTTCCACCAACCCCTCGTCATTTATCGTGGCTGCATATTTCAATCTCCGTAACGGGTAGCCTCCAATCGCTGTCACTCCGTCACCTCCCGCAATAACTCCATGATCCGCCGCTCGACCTGTTCCAGCTCGGCGTCGATTTCTTCCAGTGGACGTGGGGGCTGGTATTTGAAGAAGACGCGGTTGAAATTGATCTCGTAGCCGACCTTGCCGAGGCCGCCGTCCTTTTCATCGACAGTCTTGAGGTCGATCCAGGCATCGGGCACGTAGGGCCGGACTTCGCGCAGGAAGTAGCTGACGATGTCTTCCTTGAGGGGGATGTTTTCGGTGTCCTTGAGTTTGGGGTCGGGTTCGTATTCGAGTTCCTTGCCGCCTTCGGTCGTGTGGATGCCGCAGAGTGCGGCCAGCCCGGCCTTGGTGATGTCTTCGGGCAGGGTCTGGCCGGGGAAAAGGTCCAGGGTGATGGCATCGGACAGACCCTTGGTCTTCTTGGCAATAACGGGTTCAGCCTCTGGATCGGCTTCGGTGAAAACTTCGCGGAAGAGTTTCTTTTGCGCAGTGCCCTTGGCGCCCTTTGCCCAGCCGCCGTGGTCCTTGACGATGGCCTGGATTTGTTTCCAGGCCTGGTGCCAGTCGAGGTGGGGTTCGTTGCCAAAGGCCTCTTCGATGGCGAGCACGGCGTCGAGCAGTTCGGGGCAGGCGTCGAGGAATTTCCCCTTCGCCTCGCCGGTGATCTGGAACTTCAGGCGCAGGGGGCGGTGGACGGTGATGCGGCGGTAGCCGAAGTCCTGGTTGTCGAACAGGCGGCTGGTGTCGCTGTCCTCAAAGACGCCGTGCTCGCGGGTGACGGTGTCGATGGCCGCTTGGTCCAGATAACGGCGCTTGTCGCCGAGGCTGCGCTTCATGGGCTTCCAGCGCTCGCGGGCGTCGATGAGCTGGATCTTGCCCTTGCGCGCCTCGCTCTTGCGGTTGCTGACCACCCAGATGAAAGTACCGATACCGGTGTTGTAAAACATCTGCTCCGGCAGGGCGACGATGGCCTCCAGCCAGTCGTGCTCGATGATCCAGCGGCGGATCTCGCTCTCGCCACTGCCGGCGCCGCCGGTGAACAGGGGCGAGCCGTTGAAGACGATGGCAATGCGCGAGCCGGGCTTGTCCTTGTTGCCAGGCTCCCAGGGCTGCATCTTGCTGATCATGTGGATGAGGAACAGCAGGGCGCCGTCGTTGACGCGGGGCAGCTTGCCGCTGTAGCCCCGGAAGTTGGGCCAGCGGTCGATGGTCTTCTTTTCCGCCTTCCAGTCCACGCCAAAGGGCGGGTTGGCCAACAGGTAGTCGAAGCGCATGTCGGGGAACTGGTCGTCGGTGAGGGTGTTGCCGTATTCGATGCGGCTGTCCTGGTAGCCCTTTATAAGCAGATCGGAGGCAGCGACGGCGTAGGAGCGCGGGTTGTAATCCTGGCCGAAGACCTTGACGATGGCCTTGTCGTTGTGAGCACGGATCCAGTTGGAGCTTTCAGCCAGCATACCGCCAGTTCCGCAGGCGGGATCGCAGA
>JALUJS010000657.1 GCA_027056825.1 Candidatus Krumholzibacteriia bacterium
GTGCGGCCCTCGGTCTGCGGGGCGTTGCTGGAGACGATGTCCCCCGGTACGGTGAATTCCATCCGCACGTCCATCTCGGCCATGGCGCCCATGAGCTTGCCGGTCAGTTCCATCATCTTCTGCATCTTGGCGGGGTCCATGTCGCCGGCGCCGGGCACTTCCGTTTCGACCTCGGTTTCGGCCTCCTCGACCTCCTCGGCGGGGAAGTCGTACTCGGTGCTGCGCAACACGAAATTGCCGTCGCCCGCGTCGAAGATGCCGATGCCGCCGTTGTTGTCTCCCTCGCCAAGCACGTGGCCCAGGACGTAGGAAAGCCCCTTGAGGTCCTTGAACTCCATAGCCAGGTCGATGACGGTGCGGTCGTTCTCGTCCCCGGTGGAGAAGCTCGTGATCTTCACGCCATGGCCCTTGGCTGCCTTCTGGATCTTCGCCTTGTCCAGGTCCTTGAAGTCGGGCATGCCCTGGCTGCTGTTGGGGTCCAGCTCCGACAGCTCCTGCATGGCCTCGGCCACCGAGGGGGAGAAGGACAGTTTCAGGGTGGCGGTGCCGGACCCGTCGTCCTTGACGACGGTGGTCGAGTGCATCTGCAGGCACCCGCCGAACAGGACGAGGGCGGCGGCCAGGACGAGGCCGGCCAGGATACGGAGCTTCATGTCGATCCCCCTTGAGTGCGGGTAGAGGCGTAGGCCTTGCGATTCGGTCTGGATCATGCTAATGCATGGTCTGCTGCACCACAAGAATTCATCCCCGCCGCGGCGTCGCGGCGCGCGAAGGGCGCCCCCATGAACAGCCATCCCGCCAAGCCCGCCTGCTTCAAGGCCTACGACATCCGGGGCCGCGTGCCCGCCGAGTTGGACGCGGACCTGGCTTTCCGCATCGGATTGACCTTCGCCCGGCACCTGGGCGGTTCCCGCTACGTGGTGGGCCGGGATTGCCGGCTCAGCAGCGCGGAACTCGCGGGGGCCGTCACCGCGGGTCTGGTGGCCGCGGGCGCGGAGGTCATGGACATCGGCCTGTGCGGAACGGAGATGGTGTACTATGCCCCCTGGGCGCACGAGACCGACGGCGGGATCATGGTCACCGCAAGCCACAACCCCATGGACCACAACGGGATGAAGCTGGTGCGGGAAGGCGCGCGCCCGGTGAGCGGTGACAGCGGTCTGAACGAGATCGGGGCCGAGGCCCTGGAATGCGTTGCGCCCGACGGGGAACCCTCGGGACGGGTCGTGCACAGGGACGTCATGGACGGCTATGTCCGGACCATGCTCGAGCTGTCCCGGCCGGGGGACATCGGCCCCCTGAAGGTGGTGGCCAACGCCGGCAACGGCTGCGCCGGACCGGCCCTGAAGGCCCTGGCCCGGCACCTTCCCTGCGAGTTCATCCTCGTCCACGAGGAGCCGGACGGGACCTTTCCCCACGGCATCCCCAACCCCCTGCTGCCGGAGAACCGGGCCGACACCGCCGAGGCCGTCCGGCGTCACGAGGCCGACGTGGGATTGGCCTGGGACGGCGATTTCGACCGCTGCTTCTTCTTCGACGAAAGGGGCGAGTTCATCGAGGGCTACTACCTGGTGGGCATGCTGGCGGCGGCCCTGCTGCGCGATCACCCCGGCGGCCGGGTCATCCACGACCCGCGGCTGGTCTGGAACACGGTGGAAATGGTGGAGTCAGCCGGGGGCGTTCCGGTCATGAGCAAGACGGGCCACGCCTTCATCAAGGAGCGCATGCGCGCCGAGGACGCCGTGTACGGCGGCGAGATGTCCGCCCACCACTACTTCCGCGACTTCGCCTACTGCGACAGCGGGATGCTGCCGTGGCTGCACGTCCTGGCCGAGATATCCCGCAGCGGCAAGCCTTTGAGCGCGCTGGTCGCCGAGCGCATGGCCCGTTTTCCGGCCAGCGGGGAAATCAACCGCCGCCTGGCCGACCCCGACGCCGCGCTGGCGGACATCGAGGCCCGCTACGGTCCCGACGCGGAATCCATCGACCGCACCGACGGCCTGTCCTGCGACATGGGCCGCTGGCGTTTCAACCTGCGCAAGTCCAACACCGAGCCCGTCCTGCGCCTGAACGTGGAATCCCGCGGCGACGCGGAACTGATGCGGCGCAGGACCGACGAGCTGCTGGCGATCATCGACGCCTGATCCGGGTTAGCCCCCGGTTCTGGGCCCGCTTCCGGGGCGCGGCGGGGTGATGTTGCTGATGGACGGGTCCGGCCGCAGGGGCGCCGGCGGTTGCAGCGGCAATTCGACCACGAAGCGGGTCCACTCTCCCGGTTCGCTGGCCACGCGGATCGTACCCCCCAGCCTGTAGAGGATGTCGTGCACGATGGCCAGGCCCAGGCCGGTGCCGGTACCCGCGGGCTTGGTGGTGTGGAAGAGGTTGAAGATCTTGTCGCGGTCCCCGGGGGGGATGCCCACCCCGTTGTCCTGGACGCGGATGATGACCGATTCGGTGGACAGGTTGGTGGTGAGGGCCAGGACCGACTCGCGGTCCGGCACCTCGTTCATGGCGTCCAGGGCGTTCTTGATCAGGTTCACGAAGACCTGCTCCAGCAGCATGGGATCGGAGTTGAAGCGGGGGATCTTGCGGTCGAAGATGCGCTCCACCCGGGCGCCCGCGCGCCGGATCTCGGTGCCCATGACGTAGAGGCATTCCTCCAGCAGCTCGTGCAGGTCGAGTTCGCGGATGCCCGGTTCGGCCTTGCGCACGAAGCCCAGCAGGCTGTGCGTGATGGCGGTGACGCGCTGGACCTGGGCGTGCAGGCGGTGCATGGCCTCCAGCATCAGGTCCCGCGAGGCGGGGTCGAGGTTCTTGCCCTCGTCGTCGAGGGTCTCTTCCACCAGGCCGGCGATGGTGTCGATGACCGCCAGGGGATTGTTGATCTCGTGGGCCACGCCGGCGGCCATCTGGCCCACCGCGGCCAGGCGCTCGGAGCGGATCAGGTCGTTCTTGAGCCGCAGGCGCGTGGTGATGTCGCGGCAGAGGCAGACGATCTCCAGGGGCTTGCCGTCGGGTCCGTCGATGAGGGTCATGCTCACATCGCAGACCACCGGCCGCTCGTCCTTGCTGCGGAAGTCCACCTCGTAGCGGGTGGCGTGGTGATCCTTGAGCGCGGTCTCCAGCATCCGGTCGAAGAGGGACGGGTCGCGGTAGAGGTTCCGGCCGGGGCGGCCCTCGACCTCCTCCCCGGTATACCCCAGGGAGTTTTCGGCGCCCCGGTTGAAGGAGAGCACGCGCCCGTCGGGATCGACCAGGAAGATGATGTCCCGGCTGTTCTCCAGCACCTCCCGCAGGTATTTCTGCGTCTCGTTGAGCTGGACGTCCACCTGCTGGCGCCGCTGCTCGCTCTCGAACAGCTCGGTCATGTCCTCGACCAGGCCGTAGAGTCCTTCCACCAGCCCGTTCTCGATGATGGGAAAGAGGGTCACCTGTACGTGGACGTCCTGTCCGCGCACCTGGAGGGTGCCGGTGGCGTGCAGGGTCCGGCGCGTGCGGAGGGTCTCCTGCTCGACCTGCTGCAGCCAGCGGGCGGCCTGCCCGCCGAACACGGCGAAATTGCGCCGCCCGACGATGTCCTCCTCCTGTACGCCGAACATGCGCAGGGCGTGGCGGTTGACCTTCCGGAAGCGCAGGTCGGTGTCCTTGATGTAGATGGCCAGGGCCGCGGTCTCGACGAACTGGTTCAGGCGCAGACGCGTTTCCTTGAGGCGGAAGCTGTCCATGCGCAGGGCCCGGTTCTCCTCCACCAGGCGGATCACCCCCTGCAGCAGGGGCAAGTGCTTCGCCGTCAGGACCGGGGTATCGGCCGGAAGCCGGTCCCGCACCGCCCGGACCACTTCCCCACCACCGGTGGTGACCACGGCCAGGTCCGGCCGGCAGTCGGCGGGCAGGTCGTCCAGGTGGGTGCCGACCACGGGCACGCCGACCTGGCGGGCGTGGTCCAGGGTCATGTGGCGGGGGCTGGGGCCGAGGTCGATGCAGGCCGTGATGGTCAGGTGCAGGAGTTTGGAACGCGTGGAAAGGGCGGCCAGCAGATCACCGAGTTCGGGCCCGCCGCCCACCAGGAGGGTGGAGATCTCAGTCCTGTTCGAATTCACGACGCAACTTTTCACTCTCCTCGATGATGTCCCGCGGCGAGGAGGTGGAACTCATGAGTTCGGCCAGGCGCGAATCGAATTCCTTCTGCATGCGGTCGCGGCGCAGGCGGGCGGCCGTGAGGATCAGCTCGTACAGCTCCTCGAAGTCGTAGGGCTTCAGCAGGTAGCGGAATGCCTGCAACCTCCCCGCCTCCCAGGCGGAATCGTGGCTGCCGTGGCCGGTGAGCATGATGATCTCCAGGTAGGGCTGGAGGTCGCGCAACTGCTCCATGACCTGGATGCCGTCCATGTCGGGCATCTTCAGGTCGACCACGGCCACGTCGAAGGTCTCTTTCCCGGCGGCGGCCAGGGCCTGGGCGCCGTTCAGGGCGGTGGCCACTTCCAGGCCCCGCTTGCGCAGCCGGTGGGCCAGGAAGGTCACCAGGTCTTCCTCGTCGTCGACGATCAGGATGCGGTAGGGATGGTCGTGCTCGGCGGTCATGTCGGTCCCGGGGTTGGGGTGAGCGGTGGCGGGCCCATATTGGCTTTCCGGGTGGGCTCCTGTCAAGCCGGGTTGAACACCCGGACCGCGGTCAATCCAGGCCCAGGAACTTCCCGTTCTCGATGATGGGCCTTTCCCTTTCCCCCCCGGCCAGCACCACCGACAGGACTTCCACGCCCGGTTGCATGGCGGGGATGAAGACCCGGTCCAGGTGGATCACCGCCTCGGGGGAGGTGAAGTCCCCGGGACCCACGCTGCCGCCGAAGTGGTCGCTGCGCCCGAAGGCGATGTGCAGGCCCAGCTTCTCGTCCAGCAGGATGCTGCCGGTGGGTTCCAGGCCGAAGTCGCCCAGCACGCCCAGGCCCAGTTCCGCCAGGTTGGCGTAGGCGGGTTCGGCGACGATCCTGGCGGCTTCGGCCTCGCTGACCTTTCCGGACGAGAGCACGGATACGGCCCGGTTGCCCTCGATCTCGTAGAGGACGATCTCGCCGTCGATCTCCACCGGCAGGACTCCCGCCGACCGGCTCGCTTCCCCGTCGATCTCCCCCTCGTAGGGCACGATGTAGGCCTCGCCCGAGGGCAGGTTGCCGGCCATGCCGTTGTGTCGCAACAGGCCGCCGGAGGCGTGCCCCTCGCGGTGCCGCAGGTCCAGCTCCAGCAGGTGGATCTTCCCTGCGGCGCGCATGCTGAACCGGGCGCTGGCTGCGGTGTCCAACCATGATTTCAGCAGGTTCACGCGGCGGTTGATCTCGCCGTAGTCCAGGCGCAGGGCGGGGATCATGGAGGCCAGGAAGCCGGGCATGGTGGCGGCACGGAAGCCGTCCGGTCCGGTCCCGGCCGCGCGTGCGCCCACCTTCAACGGGGCCGTGGCCGACAGCTCGGTGGGCGCGATGATCACGCCGTGGTCCCGGAAGATCTCCGCGGTGGGCACGGCTTCCAGGTCCGCGAGTCCGGCCGTGTCCCCGGGGATCATCCCGGCGTCGCGGAACATGGTGTCCGGCAGGTCCGCGTTGTTGCCGTCGGCGTGGGGATACCAGAACAGCGAGACGCGGTCGAAGGGCAGGGCGCCCGGCAGGCCGGCCAGTCCGGCGCTCCATGCGGTCGCCAGCTCCCGGCGGCGCCTCCAGTCGGGATTGTCCGGCAGCTTCGCATCGGGCACGTCGACGATGAAGGCCAGACCGCGGTCCGCGGCCGCCGGATGGAAGACCCGGCCGATGAGTGCGGCCAGTTCCGTTGCCGAAAGATTCTCGCCCATGAATCCTTGCTCCTGTCGTGCTGGGGAGGTTACTGTTTCCGCAAGAGAGCATATTACCCGAGAAGTCCGCCGGAGTGACAAAAAATCCGGCCCAACGGGGCGGCCCCGCCGCCGGGAGCGTCAATGAGCCAGGACCGTGAGCTGAACCTCGCCCTCTTCATCGATTTCGACAACGTGGCCCTGGGGGCGCGGGACGCGAGGCAGCGCTTCGACATCAAGCTCCTCATGCACCGGGTGCTGGAAAAGGGGAAGGTCATCGTCAAGCGGGCCTACGCGGACTGGCACTATTACAAGGAGCACATGAACGCCCTGCACGAGGCGGCCATCGAGCTCATCGAGGTGCCCATGCCCCGCATCTCCGGCAAGAACAGCGCCGACATCAAGATGGTCGTCGACGCCATGGACCTGTGCTACTCCAAGGACCACATCGATGCTTTCGTGCTGGTCACCGGGGATTCCGATTTCTCTCCCCTGGTGTCCAAGCTGCGGGAGAACGACAAGCGCGTCATCGGCATCGGCATGAAGAACAGCAGCAGCAAGCTGCTGATCGGCAACTGCGACGAGTTCATCTTCTACGACGACATCTACCGCCAGGTGCGCGGCAACCGGGCGCGCCATGTGCCCGGAATCCCGGGCGAGAAGGGCGAGCTGTACGGTTTCCTCGTGGAGACCGTCCAGAGCCTGCTGCAGGAGAGCCGGGGAGCGCTCTATGGCTCCCTGATCAAGGAC
>JALUJS010000658.1 GCA_027056825.1 Candidatus Krumholzibacteriia bacterium
GTCATGGACAAGCTGGAATTCTGCGGCAACTACGTGGTTCGCGCAGCCCGGATGGAACCGATCACCCCGCCCGGCCATATCTATGCCAGTGATACCTTTGTTGCCCTGTGCCGGGCCGGGGGACTGGCCCGGGACGCGTTCAGCTATGCGGGCCAGGTCGTGCTGGCCAAGAATTACGGCACCCTGGCCGTGTACCATGTGACCCTCTAAAAAACACCACCCTTTCACAGGTAAAAAAATGACCCCATCAGACACCACCCCGTCCACGGATATCGACAGGTCCTTTCTCTTTTCCCTCAAGTTTTTCAAACTGCTGCCCGACAACGAGGCCCGCGAAGCCGTTGCCTCGCTCATGGAACCCGTGTCCCTGGCCGCCGGGCAGCAGCTCATCCGCCAGGGCGACAAGGGAGATGCCGTATATCTCATCGAGGAGGGCAACTGCGAAATTGTTGTGGAAAAGGAGGACGGACGACGCTTCACCGTGGCAACACGCGGTCCGGGAGAGATGGTGGGCGAAATGGCCCTGATCACCGATGAACCGCGCCAGGCCCATGTCCTTGCCGCCGATCCAGTCAGGGCCTGGAAACTGGCCAGCACCCCCTTTACCGAGCTTGTCCGCAACAACCGGGACCTGCAGGAATTTCTCACCGAGCTGGTCGCCTCCCGCCTGGAGCAGGCCGACCACACCGCCGACCGGACCATCGGCAGGTACCGGATCGAACACAAGCTGGGCAACGGGGCCTGGGCCATTGTCTACCAGGGCCGTCACCTGGGGCTGCAAAAAAAAGTGGCCATCAAGATGCTCAAGCACCAGATGGCCATGGTCCCGGAATTTCACGAGCGGTTCATCCACGAGGCCACCATTATCGGCAACATGCAGCACCGCAACATCATCAACGTCTTTGACGTGGAGGAGCGGTTCAACACCATCTTTATTATCATGGAATATCTCGAGGGCACCCCCCTTGACGTGGTGCTGAAGCAGGAGGGACCGCTTGATGCGCAACGGGTGGTGGATATCTTCCGCCAGGTCTGTGCCGGTCTGGCCTATGCCCACGAGCGGGGCATAGTGCACCAGGACATCAAGCCGGACAACCTTTACCTGCTGCCCGGCGGCAGGATAAAGATTCTCGACTTCGGCCTGGCCTGTCCCTTTGGCAGTGAAAATTTCGAGATGGAGGGGACCATCGAGTACATGTCACCGGAGCAGATCGACAGCTATCCGGTGGATGCCCGGACCGATATCTACTGCCTGGGGATCACGGCCTTTGAACTGCTCACCGGAAAAAAGCCCTTTCCCGGCAGCGACATCGGCAAGCTCATGGAGATGCACCTCAACCAGGAGATCCCGGATCCGGCCGAGTTCATCGACAACGTGCCGCCCGAACTGTCGGCCTGCATCCGCAGGTGCTGCCGCCGCAATCACCTGGAACGCTACCAGTCCGCCCGGGAGGCCTCGCAGGCCCTGGACTCCCTGGCCGGAGACGACAGGGTGGAGCAGGGCCGCAACCTGAGCTCGCTCTTTCTTCTCTACAACGACGAGCAGAAGGCCGCAGTGACCAGCCTGCTCGAGGAGTTCAGCGAACGGGCCCGGGCCCAGGGCATTGAACTGCGGCTGGCGGATTTTGAAAACCTGCCCGGGTGAGGGGAGCGATCCGGGATACCGGTCAGGCACCATTCAGGCACACGGAACCGGTATCCGGACCTCTACGCCCTGTACAACCTGTCTTCCATTGCCTCAACCAATGAAATTCCTCGGCCTCATATCCCCAGGATCGCCGTTACAAATCCCCTGGCCATGGCGGCGGGACCGGCGGTGAGCAGGCCGCCGATCACGGCGGCAAAACTCCAGATGCCGATCAGGGCACTGATCCCGAAAAATCCCAGTACCACACTTTGGG
>JALUJS010000659.1 GCA_027056825.1 Candidatus Krumholzibacteriia bacterium
CCCGGCGCCGTGCCGACGGTCCCGGTGCCGGCCGGCAACATCATCGAACACACCGTTCAGCCCGGCGAGGACTGGACCTCACTGGCCGAGGACTACTACGGGGATCCGGACCAGGCCGGGTCCATCGCGGCTTTCAACGGGATGCAGCCCGCCGACCGGCCCGCTCCCGGCTCGACGGTGAAGCTGAAGTTCGACGACGACCAGTGGGAGGAGGCCCTGCGCCGGGCGCGGGCCCTGACCCCGTACAACGAGGGCGTCGAACTCTTCGCCGACGGGCGCTACGGGGAGGCGCAGCGCAAGTTCGAACAGGCGCTGGACATCGCCCCGGAGCTGCACTCGGCCCGCTACAACCTGGCCCTGGCGCTGCTCAAGCGCGGCAAGGCCGAGCAGGCCCTGGCCCACCTGGACCGGCTGGTGGAGGAACGCCCCGACGCCGAGGATTTCGCCTTCGCCCGCGGCAACGCCCTGTTCATGACCTCCCGCTTCGCCCTGGCCGCCGCCCAGTTCAACGCCCTGCTGCAGCAGGATCCCGGCAACCGGCGCGCCGCCTTCGGCTACGCCCGCAGCCTGCAGGAAGCGGGCGACCGGGACGGGGCCATCGCCGCCTGGGAGGCCTACCTGGAACTGGATGACGATTCCGGCTGGGCCGACGCCGCCCGCCGCAACCTCCGCACCCTGCGCCATGGCGACTGATCCGGCCCCCCTGCTGGATCTGCGCGGCTTCACCCTGGAGCGCCGGACCCCGCGGGGGCCGCGCGCGGTGATCCGGGACATCGACCTGCGCCTGGAAGCCGGCGCCTGGACTTCCCTGTTGGGGGCCAACGGCTCGGGCAAATCCTCCCTGCTTCGCTTGATCAACCGCCTGGATGAACCCACCGCAGGAACGGTCTATCTTGATGAGCGGGATTACCGCACGATCCCGCCGCTGGAGTTGCGACGCCGCGTGGGCATGATGATGCAGACGGCTTATCTCTTTCCGGGCACGGTGGCTGAAAATGTTCGCTTTGGCCCGCGACAACGAGGCATCGAGCTATCTGATGAAACCATCGAGCGCCTGCTGGCACGAGTAGGATTGGCTGGTTTTGCGCGCAGGCAAGTCGATCGACTATCGGGTGGGGAAGCCCAGCGCGTAGCATTGGCTCGGGTGCTGGCCAATGAGCCCGAAGTCCTCCTTCTGGATGAGCCCACCTCGGCCCTGGACCAAGACGCCAAAGAAGCCGTGGAAGCGCTGCTGCAAGAGGTCATACGCGAGGAACGCCTGACTTGCATCTGGGTGACCCACGACCTGGCGCAGGCTGTGCGCATGGGCGACCGGGTGGGGCTGATGGAATCGGGCAAACTCATCCGCTTAGGCACGCCTGAGGAGGTGTTACATGCTTAGCCAGTGGATTCACGATCCCATCACCCTGGCCGCGGTCCAGGCGCTTATCGCCGGCGGTGTCGCGCTGGTCATGATGGCCATTGCAGCATGGTATGGCATTCATCTGGAAAGGGAAATCATCATCGCGCTGGCACGGGGTTTGGTTCAAGTTGTGGCCGTAGGCGCGGTGCTGTTGATCATTTTCGATGGCCCCACGACCGTTGGCTTCCTCATTCTTGCGGGTATGATGCTCCTCGCGGCCAAGACCGCGGAAAAGCGAGCCGGGAATTTGCCCCATGCCTTCCGGGTGGCTTTCTGGGGCATCCTCATCGGCGCAGGATCGGTGATTCTCCTCATGACCTTGGTCGGGGTCATCGACACGAAACTGACCGCGCTGATCCCCATTGGCAGCATGATTGTGGCCAACAGCATGAATGCGGTAAGCCTGGCCCTGGACCGGTTCGAGGGAGAAATCCAAGCCCATGTGGGGCACATCGAGACCGCGCTGGCCTTGGGCGCAGAACCCAAAGTTGCGGTA
>JALUJS010000660.1 GCA_027056825.1 Candidatus Krumholzibacteriia bacterium
AACGGCAGCTCGGCCCACGGGATGTGCGGGCTCGGCTCCTTGACGTGCAGGTGGCGCGGAAGACGGCCGTGCCGCAGCGACAGCACCACCTTGATCAGCGACGCCATGCCCGCGGCCGCCTCCAGGTGACCCACGTTGGTCTTCACCGAACCGATCAGCAACGGATGCTCCGCGTCGTGGCCTTCGCCCAGCGCCGCCGCGGCGGCCTGCACCTCGATGGGATCGCCCAGGCTCGTGCCCGTGCCGTGGGCCTCCAGGTAATCGACATCCGCGGGTGTCACTTCGGCGCGCGCCAGGGCCTCGCGGATCACCCGCTCCTGGCTCGGCCCGTTGGGCACCGTCAGGCCGCTGCTGCGGCCGTCCTGGTTCACCGCCGACCCCTTGATCACCGCCAGGATGCGGTCGCCGTCCCGCTCGGCGTCACTCAGGCGCTTCAGCACCACCACGCCGCAGCCCTCGCCGCGGCCATAGCCGTCGGCCGCCGCGTCGAAGGTCTTGCAGCGTCCGTCCGGGGCGAGCATGCGCGCCCGGCTGGTGGCCACCATGCCGGCCGGATCGAGGATCAGGTTCACGCCCCCGGCCAGGGCCAGGTCGGCGTCACCGCTGCGCAGGTTCAGGATGGCCTGGTGGACCGCCACCAGGGAAGAGCTGCAGGCCGTATCCAGGGCCACCGCGGGGCCCTCCAGGCCCAGCAGGTAGGCGATGCGCCCGGCCGCGCTGTTGGGCGAGTTGCCCGTCACGAAGTAGGGATCGATCTCCTCGGCGTAGTCCCGCAGCAGGCTCGCATAATCCGGGGCCGTGATGCCCACGAAGACCCCGGCGCGCGATCCGGCCAGGCGGTCCGGCGCCAGTCCGGCGTTCTCCAGGGCCAGCCATGACTGCTCCAGCAGGAAGCGGTGCTGCGGATCCATGCTGAGCGCCTCGCGCGGCGAGATGCCGAAGAAGCGCGCGTCGAAGCGGTCGACGTCGCTGACGAAGCCCCCGCGGCGCGTGTACATGGTTCCCGATGCGTCGGGATCCGGGTCGTAGAGGGCGTCCACGTCCCAGCGGTCGGGAGGGATCTCGCAGGTGGCGTCGAGCCCCTCGTCCAGCAGCCGCCAGAAGGCCTCCGCGTCGGGCGCGCCGGGGAAGCGGCAGCTCAGGCCGATCACGGCCACCGGTTCGTCCGCGCCGGCGACGATGACCACGCGCTCGCCCTGCTTGTCGGCCAGCTGCAGCACGTCCTGCAGGATGTAGTCGGCGGCCGCTTCCAGGTTGGGCTGGTCCATGACCAGGGTCGCCGGCAGACGGCACCCCAGGGCCTTCTCCAGCCGGTTGCGGAACTCCACGGCCATGAGCGAATCGACACCCAGTTCGAAGAACCCCGCGCGGGGATCGATCTCGCCGGGAGACAGGCGCAGCACATCGGCCAGGATCTCCAGGGCGGCGTCCAGCAACAGGCCGCGGCGCGCGTCCCCGGCCGCGGCCGCCAGGTCGCGCACCAGCCGGGATTCGGTCCCCGATCCGCTCCCCGCGGCGGCGGCCGGTTCCTCGTCCACCTGGATGGATTCCAGCAGGGGCCGGGGCCGCTGGCTCTCCATCAGGGTCTTGAAGACCTTCCAGTCCACGCCCGCGACCATGCCGGGGGTCCCGGCGGCCGCCAGGGCCTCCAGGCCGTCCAGGGCCAGCGGTGCCGGGACCAGGCGCAGCCCGCGCTTGCGGAGCCAGTCGCCGGTCTCCTGGTCTGCGGCCATGCCAACGTCCGCGACCGGACCGAAGTTCACGGCCACGCCCGCCAGGCCGTCGGCCCGGCGCCGGGCCATCAGAGCGTCCAGGAACGCGTTGGCCGCCGCGTAATGGCCCTGGCTGTGCCCGCCCCACACCGCGGAGATGGACGAGAAGCACACGAAGAGCGCC
>JALUJS010000661.1 GCA_027056825.1 Candidatus Krumholzibacteriia bacterium
GGACTAGGTCGCCGCCCGCCCGGAGGAAGTCCTGCAGGCCGGAAAGATCGGCCAGGGACATGGCGTCCGGGTTGTCGCCGGCCAGCCAGACGATGGTGGCGAAGGAATCCATCTCGGTCGCCGAGAGCGTGCCCACGGCGTCCCGGTTCCAGTAGCCGTAGCTGAGGCCCTGGGCGTCCAGCGCATCCCGGTAGTAGGTCTCGTAGTCCTGGCCGCCGTCCGCGTCCACGAGCAGCGCGTCCAGACCCGGGGTCACCACGGAGAACACGCGCGTGACGCTCAGGCCCGGGTCGCCCTGGCTGGACAGGGTCAGGGTGCTGGTGCCGGTGCCCAGGTCCGTCAGCGGGGTGATGTCCATGAGCAGCTCGGTGGTGTCGCCGGGCGCCAGGGTGAAGGTGATCTGGGTGACGAACGGCGGATAGCAGATGACGCCCTCGCAGAGGGAGCCCACCCAGTCCGGGGGCATGTCCTTGACGATGGACACCGTGTAGGTGTCCTCGGCGCTCCCGGTGTTGATGACCAGGTTGTGGAACGAGTGCAACTCGACCAGGTCCGCCACGGCGCCCTGGTCGGGAACCTCGAACTGGAAGGCGTACTGGGCCGCGGCGGGAACGGCCGCCAGCAGCAGGCAACAGGTGAGCAACAGACGCTTCATGGTTATCGGTTCCCTTCCTGCGATTTTGCGGACATGAAGGCGGCGACGGGGGCGACCATGGTGGAGCCGGCCTGCAGGACGACCTGGTCGCTTTCGCGCTGGACGAAGGCGATGATCTCGACGGTGTCCGGATCCCAGTCGTCACGGACCAGGGTGGCGGTGAACTCCCGGGGCGAACCGGGCTGGACCGTCCCCAGGTCCGTGATGTCGGGAGCCATGTCCCGGAAGACCCAGTAGAACTCGGTCTCGCCCAGGTTGGGTTCCACCGGGGGCTCGGGGTAGACGACCTCGCTCTGGGTCAGGGCGATGCGCAGCGTCGCGCCGGTCAGGTCGACGGGCCCGTCGATGGCCGTCAGCGTCACGGTCGCCGGCACGGACAGGCCGGACCTGTCGGCGGTCACGTCGAGCAGGAATCCCGGCTCCGGGGTTCGGGCGGCGTCCACGGCGTCCTTGATCCCCTGCACGCCCGGAGGACTGCCGGCGCTGCCGGCCATGGCCCCGGCCACGTAGAGGGTGGGCAGGGCGCTGATGTTGGTGAAGCCGTAATAGAACAGCCGGGCGTCGTTCTCGACGGTGTTGTACTGGTAGTGGGGGTCGGTGACCAGGGGCCATTGCATGCTGTATTTCAGGACGACCATGCTGTCGTAGCCGAAGGCCGTATCGGCCTGCACCGCATGCAGGTCGAGGGAGAGCTGCGGGCATCCGTTGCAGAAGATGTTGGTGAAGCCCTCGCACAGGACGGTGCGGGTGGCCCGCACCAGGAAGGATGCGGCAGGCACCTCCAGTACCTCGCCCTCGGTCACCGTGACCGGGAGCTGCGCCGGGAAGACGTAGTGGCCGGCAAGGTCCAGGGAGATGGTATGGGCGCCCGGGGTCACGCCCGACAGCGTGGCCGGGGTCGTTTCGCCGGTGTCGACGCCGTCCAGGAACACCCTAGCGCCCGTGGGCAGGGATGTGACCTGGATGCCGGTCCGGTTCAGGGTGAACACTACATCCCGTGCCGCCAGGGGCGCCAGTTCGACCAGTTGGCTGCCCGGCGAGGCGACGAAGCCGTCGAGGCGGACGGCCACCTCGTAGGAACCGCGTTCCAGCTCGGGGAAGGTGTGGGGGGTGACCTCGCCGGTGTCCTCGCCATTGAGCAGGATGACCGCTCCCGGCGGGTCGGAGGTCACCGTCAGGCTGGCGGGGGCGTAGAAGGGCGCCTCGCGACCGCAACCGGCGACCATGA
>JALUJS010000662.1 GCA_027056825.1 Candidatus Krumholzibacteriia bacterium
GAAGTATGTGGACTCGGGGGAGTATCTGTGGAACAGCGGCATCTTCATGTTCCGGGCCTCGGCCTTCCTGGACGAGCTGGCCCGGCTCGCCCCGGAGATTCACGCATGCTCGCGGGCCGCCTTCGAGGCCGGCAGGATCGATCTCGATTTCGTCCGGGTCGATAGCGGGGAGTTTGCCCGTTGTCCGGACGATTCCATTGATTACGCGGTGATGGAGAAGACCTCCCGGGCCTGGTGCGTGCCGGTGGACTGCGGCTGGAGCGACCTCGGTTCCTGGAACGCCCTTTGGGAGGCGGCGGACAAGGACGCGCACGGCAACCTGGTGAACGGAAACGTGGTCGGCATCGATCTGAACAACTGTTATGTCAGGGCCGAGAGCCGGATGGTCGCCGCGGTCGGGCTCGACGACATGGTGGTCGTGGAGACGCCGGACGCGGTGCTGGTCGCGCCGCGGGACCGGTCCCAGGACGTTAAGGATGTCGTCAACATCCTGAAGAGCAAGGGCTGCGGCGAGGTGGTCCTGCACCGCCGGGTTTACCGCCCCTGGGGCTCGTACGAGACCATCGACCGGGGAGAGCGTTTTCAGGTCAAGAGGATCGTGGTCCGGCCGGGGGCGAGCCTTTCCTGCCAGATGCACCACCACCGGGCCGAGCACTGGATCGTGGTCAGGGGCACGGCCAGGGTCACCAACGGCAACAAGGTCATCACCCTGACCGAAAACCAGTCCACCTATATCCCGCTGGGAGAAAAACACCGCCTGGAGAACCCGGGGGTCATTCCCCTCGAGATCATCGAGGTGCAGTCGGGCAGTTACCTGGGGGAGGACGATATCGTCAGGTTTGAGGACGTCTATGGCCGGGAAAACGACTGACGCCGGAGGAATAGAGACCGTCCTGACCGGAGTCCTGGAGGGATACCCCGCGGTGGAGGTGGCGTTACTCTTTGGGTCCGTGGCCTGCGGCAGGGCCACGGCGGGCAGCGACGTGGACGTTGCCGTGGCGGCGCGGCGCCCCCTTCCCCTCGATGAGCGGGTGGACCTGCAGGCGGCAATGTCCGCCGCGGTTGGCCGGGAGGTCGATCTCGTGGACCTGCAGGCGGTGAGCGGGCCTCTCCTTGCCGAGGCCATGACCGGAGGCAGGGTGTTGCGCAAGGACAACGATCTCTATGCCGAATTGATAAAGAAGATGTGGTTCAACCAGGCCGACATGATGCCGCTTGTGCGAATGATCCTGGAACAGCGCCGGAGGAGGATCGCCGATGGACGATGACGTGCTCTCGTTGAAGCTCGTATCTCTCGGCCGTTGTCTTTCCCGTATCAGGGAGAAGACGCCGGCAAGCGCCGAGACGCTCGCCGGGGATCTCGATCTGCAAGACATAATAGTCCTCAACCTGCAGCGGGCCGTGCAGTTGAGTGTCGATATCGCTGCGAGGATACTTGCCAATCTCGATCTCTCTCCTCCGGTAACGATGGCGGAAGGATTCGATCGCCTGGCAGAGGTGGGGATCGTGCCGTTCGATCTGGCGGCGCGGCTGCGCCGCAGCGTCGGTTTCAGGAATATCGCCGTGCATGAGTATGAGTCCTTGAACTGGCAGATTGTTTTCAGGGTGATAAGCGCCAATCTGGATGATTTCACCGAGTTCGCCAGGGCGGTGGCTGTCTGGATGGAAAAATCTTCCGGTGAGGAGAGTGGTATATGAAGATCTGCATGGTCGGGACCGGATACGTTGGCCTTGTCACCGGCGCCTGTTTTGCGGACATGGGCAACGATGTGGTCTGCGTGGATGTGGATGCTGAAAAGGTGGAATCCCTGCGGCAGGGCCGTATCCCTATATACGAGCCGGGCCTGGCCGAGATGGTGGAGAGGAACAGCCGGGCCGG
>JALUJS010000663.1 GCA_027056825.1 Candidatus Krumholzibacteriia bacterium
GTATTACACAAATTCATATTTTTCATATAATCTATTCCTGTCTATTATTTTTGTTCATTGCCTGCGCCGGAGGTCCCCCTGGACATCGCCGAACTCCATGCCTTCATCGCCGTGGCCGAGACCCGTTCCTTCTCGACCGCCGCCGAACGCCTGTTCCTCACCCAGCCGGCGGTGAGCAAACGCATCGCCGCGCTGGAGTCGGAACTGGCGGTGCCCCTGTTCGATCGCATCGGCCGCCAGGTGGCGCTCACCGAGGCCGGCGACACCCTGCTGCCGCGCGCGCAGCGCATCGTGCAGGAGATCGCCGACAGCAAACGCGCACTGGCCGATCTGCGCGGCCAGGTGGCGGGCCGCCTGCAGATCGGCACCTCCCACCACATCGGTCTACACCGCCTGCCGCCGGTGCTGCGGGAATACACCGCCGCCTGGCCGGAGGTGGAACTGGACATCGAGTTCATGGATTCCGAGGACGCCTGCCAGGCCGTGCAACAGGGACGCCTGGAGCTGGGCATCGTCACCCTGCCCTCGCGACCGATGGCCGATCTGGAATACCGGCCCCTGTGGCCCGATCCACTGGCGGTCTTCGTCGCCCCCGATCATCCGCTGGCCCACTGCGATCCCCTTACGCCGCAGACGCTGGCTGATCACCCCGCCATCCTGCCCGCCCACGGCACCTATACCCGCGAGCGCATCGAGGCGGCGCTGGCGCCACATCACGTGGCGCTGCAGATCAGCATGGCGACCAATTACCTGGAGACCATCAAGATGATGGTCAGCGTCGGCCTCGGCTGGTCTATCCTGCCGGTGAGCATGCAGAGCGACGATGTTGCCGTACGCCAACTGGAGGGTGTCGTCATGCAACGCGAACTGGGCGTGGTGTGGCACCGCCGCCGCACCCGTTCCAATGCGGCCCGCGCCATGCTTGAGTGTCTTGAAAACCAGTTTCGAGTCGTGAGTAGCGAGTAGCGAGGATCAGCCGCTTACCTGTCATCCTTCGCGGTGGGTGTCGGGTATGCAGGTACGGGGAGAATATGCCGTCTTCCTTGTTGTGCATACGGTCACATCCCTTCACGACGAAGATCGTGATACCCTGCCACCGAAGATGACAAGGGCGGACGGGGACCGCTCAACAGCGGATGGATCGCGCAAGCGGTAAGGACAAGCAGTATGTCGACCTACCAGAGTTTCAAGCTGTTTCTACTCGAGTTCGTGCCGCTGACGAAGGATGCGGTGCACATCTACATCGGCCTGCTGGTGTTGCTCATCTGGGTGATCGCATTTCGCCGCCCGCTGGGATCGTGGAAGAGCCTCATTCCCGTGCTTGTCGTCGCCGTACTCATGGAAGTGGTCGATCTCTACGACGACATGCAGTGGGTCGGCCACATGCGCTGGACCGCCAGCCTGCATGACATCATCAACACCAGCCTGTGGCCCGCCGTGCTGGTCACCTGCGCGCGCCTCGGCTGGTTGCGGACGAACTCGAAAGACGAGTAATAATTCTGACCACGGGGACACGGGAACAAACTCCTTGTCGACGAAAGCAGGCACTTCTGTCATTCCGCCCGCAGCCATGTGTCACATGGCCAGGAGTCGGTATCCAGTCGTAAAATCTTTCAGCCCTAAACCGCTTGGTTCATCCCGAGATGACCTGAGAAATGGGATAGCGAGGAGCGAGGGCTGAAGGTCGAGAGGAGAGGATTTGATCCCCGCCCCCTGTCCCCCGCCCTGAGGGCGGGGGAACGGTTGTACCGGGTATGGCTGGAACAACAACACAGGCCGAGTGATCACCGCCTTGCCGCGTCATTCCGGGCGAGCGAAGCGAGACCCGGAATCCAGAGGATTTGATCCCCGCCTCCTGTCCCCCGCCCTGAGGG
>JALUJS010000664.1:0-485 GCA_027056825.1 Candidatus Krumholzibacteriia bacterium
TAGTCGTTGGCGCCGCCCCGCAGGCCGTGGACCCGGTCCTCGAGTTCGCCCTTGGCCGTCAGCAGGATGACCGGCAGGCGGGCGGTCTCGAAACCGGCACGGATGATCTCCAGGACGGCAAAACCATCCATACCCGGCATCATCACGTCCAGCAGGACGAGATCCGGTTGGAAACCGGCCACCGCCTTCCAGGCCTCCTCGCCGTCGCAGGCGGTCTGGACCTCAAAACCCTCCTGCTCCAGCAGGAACTTCAGGATATGGCGGATATGCTGGTCGTCATCGGCAACCAGGATGCGTGCTTTCCCGGTCATTTTTTTCCTTTTCGTTGGGCGATTTCGGGCACACGACAAGACGCTCCACCGTGTTATCGGCCTGAATGGGGCAATCTTTATGCCATTTTTGTTAATCTGGACTATTCATGAAGGAGCTACTGCGGATGGTTAACCCGGATTATTCATGAAGGAGCGTAGCGAGGATGAGGAAAC
>JALUJS010000664.1:495-1874 GCA_027056825.1 Candidatus Krumholzibacteriia bacterium
AAAGGGGCTCGCAAGGATTTGCGAGGGAGGCGTACCCGGGGTGGTACGTTGACCGAGCAAATCCGAGAACGCCTTTCCTGTCACGCTGTTAACCATCCGCAGTAGCTCCTTCATGAATATTCCGGGTTAACAGCGTGACAGGAACGGGGCTATCGCCAGGACGACAGGGGGGCGCGGGCGAAGCTGTCGAGAGTGAGGGGATCGCGGCGGCCGGCTGCCAGGTGATGGTAGCCGGCCATGGCGATCATGGCCGCGTTGTCGGTGCAGTACAAGGGCTTGGGGGGGGTGAAGGCCAGGCCCCGACAGTCGGCTTCGGCCTGGATGCGATCGCGCAGCCAGCCGTTGGCCGCCACGCCCCCGGCCAGATAGACGGCCGGGGCCCCGAGCCGTTCGGCCTGGACGAACAGCTTGCCCGCCAGCACGTCAACGATGGCGTCCTGAAGGTCGCGGCACACGTCCCACAGGTCCTGCTCGGGGATGGGCCGCGGCAGGCCCTCGATGACCAGCCGCACGGCCGTCTTCAGGCCGCTGAAGCTGAAGGCGCAGCGGTCGTCCTTCAGCAGGGGCCGCGGCAGATCGAAGCGGCCGGGACGGCCCTTGCGGGCCAGGCGGTCGATGTGCGGGCCGCCGGGATAGGGCAGGCCCAGCAGCTTGGCGGTCTTGTCGAAGGCCTCCCCCGCGGCGTCGTCCAGGGTACCGCCCAGGCGCTCGTACACGCCCACCCGGGGCATGTGGATCAGCTCGGTGTGTCCGCCCGAAACCACCAGCACCACCGCCGGCAGGACCATCTCGCAGGTCAGGGCGTTGGCCAGGATGTGACCCTCGATGTGATGGATGCCCACCAGGGGCAGGTCCGCCGCCAGGGCGAGGGCCTTGCCCGTGGAAAGGCCCACCAGCAGGGCCCCGATCAGCCCGGGGCCGGCGGTGACCGCGATCCCGTCCAGATCTGCGAGTTCCAGGTCCTCCTGCCTCAGCAGCACGTCCACCAGGGGCAGCAGGTTGACCAGATGGGCGCGCGACGCCAGCTCGGGCACCACCCCGCCGAAATGGTCGTGCAGATCCACCTGGGAGGAGATCAGGTTGGCCGCGCGATGGGTGTCGCTGTCATAGACCGCCACGCTGGTGTCGTCGCAGGAGGTCTCGATGCCCAGGATCTTCACCGGATCATCCGCCTTTCCCCGTGTCCGGCCGCCCCGGATCAACGACCGGCCAGACGCGTTCGCGCAGGGCCGCGTCGGTGGCCGCCACCTGCTCCAACTCGGCGAAGGCCGCACCCAGGGCGGCGGCCGTCTCGCGCACCAGTACGCTGCGGGTGCTCTTGCCCTCTGCGGCGAGTGAACCCGCACGGCCGTGCAGATAGGCTCCCAGCAGAGCCGCCC
>JALUJS010000665.1 GCA_027056825.1 Candidatus Krumholzibacteriia bacterium
CAACCGTATCGGCTACCATCCTCAGGCACTCTATCGAGGGCCCTTAGCTCAGTTGGTTAGAGCAGTCGACTCATAATCGATTGGTCGTAGGTTCAAGTCCTACAGGGCCCACCATATTTTTCAATCACTTACAAAACAAGCGCACAAGGCCGAGAAGGAAAGTCCGAGTTTTAGTCGGGTGCTTAGTCGGGTGAAATGCTCGCTTGGGAAGGCCGCCGATTCCCGGTTTCGTGAACCCCGTCACGCCGGGCAATTACCCTGAAGCCTGACCGGCATCGACCCACAGCGAACGATAGAGCGCCTATACTGTCCAATGTGATGATGCAATCCGCCACCAGATTCGCGAACCCCGCCGCCGATGCCAAAGCGGTACTGGCCCGGCATTGGAACGGGCGCATACCCGTGGACGTCGAATCGATCGCAAGACAGCTCGGCGCTGATGTGCAATATGGAGACTTGGCAGGAGTCAGCGGTGAAGTCGCGCTGCAAGACAGGGTTCCCGTCATCAAGGTCAACAGCAACGACAGCCTGACCAGGCAACGGTTCACCATTGCCCACGAACTGGGACACTTGATGCTTGGCCATCTCGCCGACGGGAAAAAGTTCCGCGATCCAAGCAAGAACTACACACTGGGCTCTTATGACCCGAGAGAACGTGACGCCAACTACTTCGCGGCCGCGCTTCTGATGCCGGATGACGCCGTGCGCGCCTATGCCGCTGGCATGGAGAACCCCACCGCCACTACTCTTGCCAATGCCTTTGGCGTCTCCAAGGCCGCCATGGGCATCAAGCTGAAGATGCTTGGAATCATCCCGCAATGGGCAACGATCTAAACGGCCAGCCACCAAACGACGACACGCAATACCTTCTGGCCGCTTTCCAGAAAGGCGAGGCTCGCAAGGCCTATCTGTTCTGGGGGCTGGTGGTGTTCCTGATTCTCGATGCGCTGGCGTTCTTGGTGCTGCTCGGCGCTTCCTTCTATGCCGTGCTCTTCAAATCCGCGACATGGCATCTGTTCGCCGCGCCTGCCCTGGCGGGAACCTTACTGGCCGTGTTGACCGTGATTCTGGTCAAGGGCGTCTTTTCCATCGGGCATGATTCATCTGGAGTCGAACTCCCCGCCGCTGGCACCATGGCCGACATGGCGAAGGAACTGGGCGGCTGATCCAGTCCCCGCTATCCAGACACAGAAAACCCGGCACATGGCCGGGCATTCTTGGGCGCAGGTCTTGGCCCCCTTGCGTCAGCCGCTATCCAACGAAGCGACCAAGATACTCTTCGACGGAAGGGGATGACCAGTCAGCCGCATGCGAGAACACTGCATCTTTCACGAACCGGCAAACCTCGCTGATGGAGCAAAAGAGGAGGTGTTCCCGATCTTCCTTGTTCGCACACCACCACTCTATCCCTTCCTCGGTTTGATACCAGATAGCCAGTCTCTCGTATTCTTCCAGCTCTTCAACGAGATACCTGACCGAGCTGTCGAGCGTCATCAGGTAGGCGTGCCAATGTGTTGAATGCTGGAAACGGACTTGTACGCAGAACTCTTCCCACGCATCCGCAAGCCCGGAATCATCGCCAGACAGCCCGGCCGGGAGATTCTCGAAGTCTTCCCTCACGTTGCTGACCAGCCGTTGAACCACGTGATCGGCAAGCGCCCTGACAATATCGCCTTCGCTCTTCACAGCACGGCTCTCCATGTTGCCGCTCTGAAAGGGCTGACACTATCACGTGGCTGGCCCCCGGAATGCGAAAGCGATCAGCCTTCCGGTTTCCGCGCCCCCGCGTCTTCCTCATCAAGCAGCGCCCAAGCCTGCTCATGGCTCAGGTGGCCCTTCACCTCCACCTGGCGCCAGTCGCCCTACTTCTTCGG
>JALUJS010000666.1 GCA_027056825.1 Candidatus Krumholzibacteriia bacterium
GCGTCGGCCCTGGAGAAGATCGCCTCCGCGCCGCGGCAGGTCGCCCACGCCACCCGGGCCACCGCACCCATGTATATCGTCAACCCCCTGGCCAAGGCCGGGGCCGCCGCGGCCAGGGCGACGGCCACCCACCCGCCCATCGCTGAACGCATCAAGATCCTGCGCAGCATGGGTAGCGCGGATTTCCGTGCCTACGAGGAGGGTTACCGCCAAGCCACCGGCCGCAAGGGTGTGATCCCGCCCTCGGCCCTGGACGGCGGCGGCGAGCAGGCCCCGCGGCCCCGGGGCCCGGAGAGCGGCGGGCCCGGCGGGCCCGATTCGGCTTCCCGGCGAACCCTGGCCCGCCAGGTGGACGATTTCTTCTACCGTCAGGGTGGATACCGGCAGATCCCCTGCGAATGCGGCGCCGTCCTGAAGATCCCCCCCGATTTCCAGTCCCGCCAGGCGGCGTGCCCCCGTTGCGGTCGCGTCCACACCGTGGCCTGAAACCGGACAGGAGGGGCTTTTTCTGCCCCCTGAAAAAATCCTCGTTCCCTGGATTTTTTTGCTTTGGTCCTCCCGCAAGGGGCCGATAACCGGGTTGCTGTTCGCAACCTTGGCCTTTTAGCGAGGAGGATCAACCCATGAGGCAAGGCAATTTCACGAACCTGCACAAGGTCCTGGTCACCATCATGGTGCTGGGCCTGAGCGCGGGGTTCATCGGCTGCAGTGATGACGATTCCAGCCCGGTGAATGTGCCGACGACCGGTTCGGTAACCGTGGACGTCACTCCGGACGACATCGGCGCGTCCTGGATCCTGGCCAGCGCCGACAAGCTGGTCGCGGTCGTCCAGGGCGACTCGACCCTGACCGGCCTGGCTCCCGGCGACTACACCCTGACCTGGTCCGAGGTGGAAGGCTGGGATAAGCCGACCCCCGCGCAGCAGGTCGTCACGCTGGGCGCCGGCGAGAACCCGCACATCAACGGGGTCTACGGCAAGGCTCCCGGAACCATCATCGTCGATGTCAACCGCGACAACCTGGACGCCACCTGGACCCTGACCGGCCCCGACGGCGCCGAGACCACGGGCGTCGGCGATACGGTCCTGCCGCGCATGACCGTGGGCACCTACACCATGACCTGGGGCGACGTGACCGACTACGACACCCCGGCCGTCGAGGAGCAGGTCGTCACCAGCGGCAAGACCGCCACCTTCTACGGCGTGTACAACGTGCATGTCCCCGCTGGCTTCGCCTTCGTGCCCGGCGGCACCTTCGTCATGGGCAGCCCCGTTTCCGAGATGGGCCGTGACAGCGACGAGACCCCGCACGCGGTGACCATCACCAACGGCTACCTGATGACCCAGTACGAGGTGACCGAGGCCATGTGGGACACCTACATGGGCGGATCGTCCACCTCCGACCTGCCCAAGACGGGCGTGAGCTGGGACGACGCGGTCGCTTTCTGCAACGCCATGTCCGTGGCCGAGGGCTACGACCCGGTCTACACCATCAACGGTTCAGGCGACGTGACCTGGGACCGGAACGCCAACGGCTACCGCCTGCCCACCGAGGCCGAGTGGGAGCTGGCCTGCCGCGCCGGCAGCACCGTCGCGTTCCCCCACGGCGACATCGACGCCCTGTTCTGCGACCTGGACGAGGATCTGGATTCGGTCGGCTGGTACTGCTACAACAGCGACTCGGCCGTCCACCCGGTGGGCCAGAAGGCCAGCAACACCTACGGCCTGTACGACATGCAGGGCAACGTGTGGGAATGGTGCTGGGACGCCTACGAGGCCGACTACCAGACCCTGGGTTCCCAGGATCCGGTTTACGATGGCGGCGCCACGGACAGGCGTGTGGTGCGCGGCGGCAGCTATGCCAGCGGCACCCACTTCTGCCGTGCGGCGGCCCGCAGCAACACGGTTCCGACGCTGGAGCACGCCATGTACGGGTTCCGGGTGGTGCGTACGATCCACTGACCTGATCGGTCGGGCCACATCACCGGCTCGTTGGAGGTCGGGTTACGAACAGGCGGGACGGCCGGGTTGCCGGTCGTCCCGCACCGTACGTGTTTCCCGCACCGCCGTGATGAGGGCTCTCGCCTTGGCGAGGGTTTCCTCGTATTCGGCGGCCGGCTCCGAATCGGCCGTCACCGCTCCCCCCGTGCCCAGCCAGGCCTTGCCATCCCTGCAGACCAGGGTGCGGATGACGATGGCAAGATCCATCCCGCCCCTGCGGTCAAGGTAACCCAGCGCGCCGGAATACACCCCGCGGGTGGACCGTTCCGTCTCGTCGATGAGCTTCATGGCCTCGACCTTCGGCGCGCCGGTCATCGAACCGCCGGGAAAGCACGCCCGCACCAGGTCGAACGCGTCATGTCCGGGCTCCAGTCGGCCCCTCACCGTGGAAACGAGCTGATGGACCGTCGCGTACGACTCCACCGCGCACAGTTGAGGTACGGAGATGCTGCCGGTTTCGCAGACCCGCCCCAGGTCGTTGCGCACCAGGTCCACGATCATGACGTTCTCGGCCCGGTCCTTGGCGCTGGCGGCAAGACCCTCGCGCAGGCGGGCGTCCTCCTGCGGGCCTGTCCCCCGGGGGGCGGTGCCCTTGATGGGCCGGGACTCCGCCCAGCCGTCGCGGTCGAGCTTCAGGAAGCGTTCGGGCGAGGCGCCTGCCACCGCGAAGTCCTGCAGGTGCAGGAAGGCCGCATAGGGGGCGGGGTTGATGGTCTTCAGCACCCGGTACAACTCCCGGGGGTCACCATCGAAATCAAGGGCCATCTGCTGGGTCAGGCACACCTCGAACACGCGCCCGGCGAGGATCGCCTCGCGGCAGCGCTCCACCGCCGCGCAGTATTCCCGGCGTGAGAACTGCGCCTGGACGCCATGTGGCAGGAGGTCCTGCCTTTCCGGGGACGCCGGCCTGCGCCCTCCGTGGCTCCGGCCGGCTCGGCTTCCGGGCTCCTCCGCCCTCCTGGCTCCGGAGCCATCCAGACGCCCCGGACAAGACAGGACCTCCTGTTCCAGGGCGTCCAGGCGCAGCTCCGCGTCGTGCTCCGCGGCGGCGGCGGTGGCGCCCCGGCCGGTGGCGATCAGCCAGGTGGTTCCGGTCTGCCGATCACGGGCCGCCAGATCATCCACGACCATGAAGGCCACATCGGGCACACCCAGCACGTCGGGCACGCGGCCGGGCAGGCGCTCGACGGCGTGGGCGGTCTCGTAGCCGAAGTAACCGACGAGGCCGCCGCAGAAGGGGGGCGCGTCGGCGTCGGGTAGGGGTGCGACGGCGTAGGCCCCCTGGAGTTCGCGCAGGGCGGTGAAGGGGTCGTTCCGCCAGGTGCGGGTCAGCGGCGGGTCGTGATCCTGTCCGTCGGGCGTGCGCCAGGTGGTCAGGGTCATGGTGAAGGACTCGCCGCGGCGCTTGCCGGTCAGCAGGGCGCAGGGAGCGGAGCCTCCGAAGGACCAGCGGCCGGCCAGGGGCGGGCTGCCGGGAAGGACCGGGACCGCGGGGCTTTCCAGCAGGAAGGCCGGACCGTCGGTCGGCAGGGGGATGACCGGGATGCCGGGAACGGTTCGACAGCGGGTGACGGTCGCCATGCTCATCTCCGGGTTGGGGCTTCCGGCCATGATAGCCTGATTGGAGGGAAGGTCCAGGATCCGGCCATACGGAAATGGACGTATCCGGCGCCTGTGCTATGATCCGACCATGATCAATCCCTTGCGGCACAAAGGAATTGTTCTTTCCTGCCTGGTGCTGGCCCTGGTCTGGGCCGGATGGGCATCGGCGGGGATGTCCGGCCGGCCCAGGTACCGTTTTGTGGCCCGCCGGGTGCTCGGCGGTTTCGGTTCCGGGTCGTCTGATCCCTTCGCCAAGGCCTCGATGGTTGTTCCCGGGCCGGACCATAAGGGGGACTGGATCCTGAGGACGGTTCCCCAGGGTCCCCGCCGTCAGGTTGCCCTGTTCGATTCCTGGCCCACCATCTGGATGGAGCCCTATCCCGCGGCTTTCAACGGGGACGCAAGTCAATCGGTGGTGGACGGGGTCTGGTCCTTCGGGCCGGACGCCGAACCCGAGGCCGTGTTCCATTCCTACCTGCCGGACCGGTCGCGCGCCGTGTTCCAGCGCCACCGCATCGGTGACGGTCACATGACGGCCCGCTTCGAACTGCCCACCGGTCAGGATCCGGATGGCAGCGGATCCTGGGACGGCAACATCCGGGTTGCCGGGGTGATGGATGTCCCGACGCCGCAGGGTGACCGGCAGGCCATGATCCTGGTCTGCAACGCCGGCCGCGATCTGCAACCGAGGGGGGTCCAGGCCGTGGACGCCCGGACCGGCGAGGTGCTCTGGACCTACTTCTTCGGGCCCAAACCGGAGTGGGACAGCTTCGCCCTCGCGGACCTGGACGGCGATGGCGTCCGGGAAATCATCGTTGCCGGCTCGGCGGTGGATAATATCCACGCGGGCTATTTCCACGGCACCCGCGACGATACGAGCCGGGTGTTCGTCCTCGATAACGCGGGGAAGTTGCGGTGGTCGCGGCCGTTCGCGCCGTTTTCCTCCCGTGTTTTCATCCAGGCGCTCGGCGCGCGGGAAGATTCCCCACCGGCCATCGTGGCGGGTGTGATGTCGAGTGATCCCCAGGTCAACGGCTTGTACCTTCTCGACGGCGAGGGAAGGCTTGTCGGTCATCTCAGGGTCCCCTCGGGGATCAGGGACTTGAGCCGGTTGTCGGACAGGCGACAGGATGCTGAATTTGTCGCCCTCGCCGGCCTGTCCGTGGTCACCAGGATTTCCTGCGCGGATTCCCTGCATATCCTTGCGCGGCGGCGGTTGCCGGAGCCCGTCCACGTGGTGGGTATCCTGGATGTGGCCCCCGAACCGGGTCCGGAGATCCTCGTGCAGGGGCGTGACCATTGGCTCCTGTCTTCCTCCCTGGACATCCTGGCCCACGAGGTTTCGCCCGACCATCCCATAGCCAGGGGCGGATTCGGATTTTTCCGCACGGACCGGGATTCGGTCCTGTTGTATGGCCAGGGGTCGGAGGGGACCTGGGCCTATGAGCTTGCGCCCAACCCGGATTACCTGGCCTGGGGGCTGGCTGTCGGGATGGTGGTTTTGGGTGTCTCGGTGCCATGGGTCCGCAAACGGCTCCGGAACAGGCGCCCCACCGAGGCCACGCGGAGGGAACTGCAGCTCCAACTGCTGGACCGCCTGAAGCTGTCGGGACACGGCGCCATCGGCGGGTTGTCCGCGGTGCGGCGTCTGGTCTGGAACCTCAACGCGCTGGCGCAGGGATTCGCCCTGGGGGAGGACCGCCTGCGGGTCATGGATGATCTGCTGGCGGACATCAAGGGCAACCAATTGCCCAAGCTGGCCTCCGCCCTGGAGCTGGCCCGGCTGGCGGAGCTGGGCCGCCGGGAGACCGAACAGGCCACCGGGACCCTGGCGAAGCTGTCCCGGGAACTGGATCAGGCCGCCGCCGCCCTGAAATCCGGAGCCATGGACGTGGCCGCGGTCCAGAACCTGAAGGAGGCGGCAGAAGAAGCGGAGATGGCTTTCCAGGCCCTGCGCAAGGCCGTGGAAGCCTCGTTCCGGGTGGATATCGAGCCGGTCGTGGCGCAATCGGTGGCCGGGCAACAGGAACGCATCGCCGCTGAGGGGGTGACGGTGGAAACGCGTTTGGAGGGGGTCCCGGCCTGCTGCATGGACGCCGAGGAACTGGCCTTCGTGGTGGACAACCTGGTGGAGAACGCGGTGCGGGCCATGGCCGGAGGCCGCGAGCGGCGCCTGGTCATCGACTGGAAGGACGGCGGAGGCTGGATCACCCTGCGTTTCGCCGATACCGGCTGCGGCATCGTCCCGGACGACTGGCAGCGGATCTTCGAAGCCGGCCAGACCACCCGCAAGGGCGGCGGGCTGGGCCTGTCGCGCAGCAGGGAGATCCTGCGCAAGTACGGCGGCGGCCTGATGGTCGAAAGCAGCGAACCGGGAGCCGGGACGGTCATGGCCCTTACCCTGGCCAAGGTCATGGATCATCCGGGTTAACCCAGCAGCGAGGCCAGCAACGCCGCCAGCGGGCCGGTGTGCGTCCCCTCCCAGTACAGTTTTCCGCATCCCCCGCAGAGGTAGTAGTCGTCCAGCCAGGCCGCGGTTTTCGGGGGGATGCGGTCCTGCACGTCAGCCTTGGAGACCTTGCGGATGGTTCCGTTGCACACGCTGCAGCGGCCGAACAGGTGGACCCGGCCCGCAAGCCGGAACCGCGCCACCACCTGCCGGGCCTGTTCCACCGGCTCGTCCGGGAGTACGAGCATGGCCCGGGTCAGTTCGCGGCGCATGAGCAGGCCGCGGCTGCGCGATAGGACGGTGCGCCCGGTGTTGGCGCCGCGGCGGGCGATCTCCGCCTCGAGCCAGCCGCGCTCCCACAGGGTGTCGAATCCCAGCAGGCGCAGCAGCCGGGCCAGGCGTCCCAGGTGCCCGTCGCAGAGGAAGCGGGGGTTGGCCAAGGG
>JALUJS010000667.1 GCA_027056825.1 Candidatus Krumholzibacteriia bacterium
GATCTACGTGACCCACGACCAGACCGAGGCCATGACCCTCGGCCAGCGCATCGTGGTGATGAAGGACGGCGTCGTCCAGCAGGTCGCCCCGCCCCTGGAACTCTACCGGGAGCCGGTGAACCGTTTCGTGGCGGGATTCATCGGGTCGCCGGCCATGAATTTCCTGTCCGGGAAAATCGAGCAGCAGGACGGGGCGGTCTTCGTGACCGCAGCCGGCGAGGCCCTGCCCCTGCCCGCCGGCTACGCGCCCCCGGCCGGGGCCATGGACCGCGAGGTGGTCCTCGGGGTGCGGCCCGAACACGTGCGCGTGGCCGGACAGAACGAAGCCGGCTTCACGGCGACCGTCCAGGTGGTCGAGGCCCTGGGCAACGAGACCCTGCTCTACTTCACCGTGGGGGGCGGCATCTTCATCGTCCGCAGCGACGGCGCCCTGCAGCCGGCCATCGACCAGGCCCTCTCCCTCGCCCTGGCGCCGGACCACATCCACTGGTTCGAGGCCGCGGGCGACGGCGCGGCTATTCGGTAGCGGGGCCGCGTTTCAGCAGGGCGAGGTTCCGGTAGTAGATCAGCATCCCCATGGACTGTCCCAGGATGAAGACCGGGTCCTTGATGTGGACCGCGTAGAGGAACAGGACCGTGCTGCCGACGATGCTGGCGTACCAGAAATAGGTGGGAATGTAGCTGCGGCCCCGCCGCTCGCTCATGATCCACTGGACCAGGAAGCGGGACGCGAACACGCCCTGCCCCAGGAAGCCCAGGATTTTCCATAACGTGGGTGTCATGCCTCATCTCCGTCCGGATGTTTCGGGGCGGGGTCTTGCTTTCGGGCCGACGCGGGTGCATTCTCGGGTTCGTCAGCCGCCGCGTGGAGCACGGGAATTCGTCCCCAAGCATAGGTGCCGGACATGAGATATTCCACCGATATCGTCGTGATCGATCTGGAGGCCACCTGTCCGGCCGAGGACGAGGGCGACAACACCATCGAACGCAGCAGCATCATCGAGATCGGCGCCGTGCGCCTGGACCGGCGCAGCCTGGAGATCAAGGCGGAGTTCAGCGAACTGGTCCGGCCCGAGGACTATCCCGTCGTCCCGTTCATCACACGGATCACGGGCATCACCCCGGACATGGTGCGGGACAAGGACGATTTCGGCGCGGTGGGCCGGCGCTTCCTGGAGTGGTACGGCCCCCGCAACAAGGCCATCATCGCGGCCTTCGGCGCCTACTACGACATCCCCCTGCTGCGCAAGGAATGCGCCCGCTACGGTCTGGACTACCGCAGTCACATCGCCGGCGGAGCCTTCGACCTGCGTGCGGTAGCCACGATCTGGTTGGCCGAACACGACCACCGCACCAGCGGCCTGACCCTCGATTCCATTCTCGAGAAGATGGGCCTGGCCGGGCGCTTCACCTCCCACCGCGCGGTGGAGGACGCCCGGGCCGCCGCCGCCGTGCTGCAGATGCACCACCTGGGCAGGGCCCTGGACTAGCCTGCATCATTCATGAACTAGCCGGATCGCGCCACTTTCAGGACCACGAGTTTTCCCGCCACCGCTTCCACGGCGAACCGGACCCGTGGCGCCTGGCGACGCAGGAAGGCCTCCAACTGCCCGCGGCTGTCCGCACGGGTGACCACCACGCCGGAAAACCCGCCGTCGCGCAGCCGCGCCGCGGCCTCGCCGGGCGAGGTCTCCCCCGCGTCCCCGGCCAACCGGCGCACGTAGTAGTTGCGCACGTCGTCCCGCCACTTCGCAGGGGGCATCACCACCAGCACCTGGTCCGGAGCGTGGCCTGCCGCCCGCACGGCCTGCAGGGCGCGGTCCCAGTCGCCCGGATAGGGATGGTTCAGGGGCGTCCAACTGGCGTAGAC
>JALUJS010000668.1 GCA_027056825.1 Candidatus Krumholzibacteriia bacterium
CCGCCGGGGTGTCGCAAAACCTGGTGGCCGGTCAGGGGGCGGGTTGAAGCGGAACGGCCCGCATGGCGGGGTGCCATGCGGGCCGTTGGATGTGTGGCGTCCCCAGGGGGATTTGAACCCCCGTCGCCGGCGTGAAAGGCCGGTGTCCTGGGCCAGGCTAGACGATGGGGACGCGGTAAGAGCGTTTTCCGTCGCTTCCTGAACGGCCGCGGCGCCCAGCCGCGGTCCCCGGACTTCCGGAACTGGTGAGCCGTCCAGGGATCGAACCTGGGACCCTCGGATTAAAAGTCCGATGCTCTACCGGCTGAGCTAACGGCCCACGCAGAAAGAAGGCTGCCTTCTATACAGGAACCGGGCAGGGCGTGTCAAGGGCCCGGCTCACCGGTCCGCCAGTTCGAACGGGCCCCGGAACTCCACGGTCTGTTCCCGGTCCGGGCCCACCGAGGCCAGGATTACCGGACACCCGGTGGCCCTCTCCACGTACTCGAGGTACCGGCGGGCGTTGGAAGGCAGGTCCTGCGGTCGGCGGGCCTCGCCGATCCCGTCCTCCCATCCGGGCAGGGTCTCGTACACCGGTTCGCACCGCTCCAGATCCTCGGCCCGGGCCGGCACGTGGTCGATCGTGCGGCCGTCCAGCCGGTAGGCCGTGCATACCCGGACCTCCCGGAGTCCCTGGAGCACGTCGAGCTTGGTGACGGCCAGCGCGGTGAGCCCGTTCAGGCGGCACGCGGTGCGTAGGCTCACCAGGTCGAGCCACCCGCACCTGCGGGGCCGGCCCGTGGTACTTCCGAACTCTCCCCCCTGTTCACGGAGCCGGTCCCCGAGTTCATCCCTGAGTTCCGTGGGGAAGGGCCCCCGACCCACCCGGGTGGTGTAGGCCTTGGTGATCCCGATCACCGCGTGGATGTCCCGGGGCGGAAGCCCTGTGCCCGTGCACACCGCGCCGGCCGTGGTGTTCGAGCTCGTGACGAACGGGTAGGTGCCGTGGTCGATGTCCAACAGCGTTCCCTGGGCCCCTTCGAACAGGACGCGCCGGCCTTCGCGGGTCCACGCGTTCACCCGGTCGGTCACGTCCCCCACGAATGGCCGCAGCCGATCTCCCGCGGCCACGAGTTCGTCAACGACCTCGGCCGGGTCCAGGGGGGCGGCTCCCAGGTGCTCGAGCAGGGCGTTCTTCTCGTCCAGGAGGGCCTCGATCTTGATCCGGAGCCCGGACGGATCCAACAGGTCGGCCACCCGGATCCCCCGGCGGGACGCCTTGTCCTCGTAGCAGGGGCCGATCCCCCGGCCCGTGGTCCCGATCTGCCGGCGGCCGGCCCGGGCTTCACGGGCCAGATCGAGGGCACGGTGGCAGGGGAGAATCACATGGGCCGAGGGTGAGACCACCAGGTGGTCGTCCCCGGGCCACCGGCCGCTCTGGCGAAGGCCTTCGATCTCCTCCAGCAGCACCCTCGGGTCCACCACCACGCCGTTCCCGATGCAGCACACGGTGCCGGGGTGGAGGATCCCCGAGGGGATCAGGTGGAGGATGATTTTCTGCCCCTCCACCACCAGGGTGTGGCCGGCGTTGTTGCCCCCCTGGAAGCGGACCACCCCGTCCGCCTGGCCGGCGTACAGGTCCACCACTTTGCCCTTTCCCTCGTCGCCCCACTGGGCACCCACCACCACCACGTTCGGCATGGATATCACTCCTCAGAGGCCGCGCGCTCCGGCGCGTCGGCCTCGGGGATCACCTCTTCCGCGCCTTCCTTCAGATCCACCCAGCGGACCTTGTTCTCCGGGGCGTTCGCCGGGTCGATCACCGCAGCCCACCGGAACCCCTGGGCCCGGGCGTGCTCCAGCGAATCTTCCAGGGGCCGGCGGATCATGT
>JALUJS010000669.1 GCA_027056825.1 Candidatus Krumholzibacteriia bacterium
CCACCTGTTGATGCCCTACGGGCGCGCCTTCGTGCTGACTCTCCAGGATCGCCGCGTACCGGCCCTGCTGCTGGCCGAGCGCGGCCTGCGGCCTGACGGCCGGCGGGTCATGGACCGCGCCCTGGCGTCCCAGTGGCAGTGGCTCCTGGGACAGGCGAACGCGTCGGATCTCGCCCTGCTGCTGCCGGAGGATCCGGCCCTGGCGGACTTCTGGCGGGAGGGAGTCGGCGGCGCCTTCGGCCGCGGCGTTCCCGGGGTCCGACTGCTGGATGGCCGGGAGGCGCCGGACACCGCCGGGGCCTCGCGCCTGGTGATCCCCATGCTGCCCCGCCTGCCCGCTGTTCCGGGCCCGGCTTCGGTGCGCGCAGGGGAGTCCTGGCTGCACCTGGACGAGCGTCGCCACGGCCGCATGGCCACGGATCTGGCCCGTTGCGCGGTGTCCCTGGCCGGTTGGCTGGCCGGACCGTGGCGGGAAGTCGTCGTGCTGGATGTCCGCTGGTGGCACCTGCTGTGGGGAGGGGGCCCGCTGGGCGACGGCGAAGTGTCCGCCGACTCGTGGTCCTTCGCCGCGGCCAGCCGCCTGGCCGGCGCTCCGGACGCCCGGCCGCTGCAGCTGCCGGCGGTGGCCGACGGAGAGCGGGACGATCCGCACCTGGTCGCGGCGGTGCGGAACTGGCTGCGGGAAAAGGATCTCATGCCCGCGGCGGTGCCCGTGGCCGAAACATCGATACCCGAAGGGGAACCGGGTGTGGTGCTGGCGGGGAAGGATGCCGCCCGGGCCATCGCCCTGGATGCCGAAAGGATCGCCACCGCGCGGGAGCAGGGGCAACTCGACGCCTGGCTGCTGGTGGTGGCCGAACGGCCCGATCCCGCCTGGCGGGACATCGTCGAGCAGGATGCGGCACCGGGATCCAGCGTGGCCGGGCCCGACGGCCTGACGCATCCGCCGGCGGCCCTCGTGGTGCTGCATCCTGACCAGCTGCTGGACCCCCGCCTGGCCGCCCTCCTGAAGGCGACGCCCCCGGCGGCGATCCACGTGCCCGAGTGCGGGGCCTGGCTTCCGGACCGGGATCACGAACGCCCCGCGCGGGCCCTGGCCCTGCGCGCGCTGCTGGAGACCGGCCGGCGGTTGACCCTGCACGCTCCATCCTGGCCGGGGCCCTGGGTGGATTTCCTGGTCCGGCACCCAGGCTGCCGCCTGGACGAGGCCACGGAGGTGACCGAGGATCCGGGCGCCCCTTCCCCGCCCACGGTTCCCTGCCAGCACCGGCCCGCTCCCCGGGGCGAACTTCTGCGTTCGTTCCTGGGCAGGTTGCGGGAGGTCCTGGGCTCGCAGCGGGGCGCGGAGGAAAGCGCAGACCGCCTGGTATCCGCGCGGGAACTCGTCTCGCCGCGCATGATCTCCAGGTTGGCCGGCATCGCCCCGGACGAGGCAGCAGGAGGGATCAGGGCCCTGCGCTGGGCGCTGACCGCGGACGGCCGGCCCCTGCCCGCGGCCGAGAAGCCCGGGGACGGCCGCTCCCGGGACACCCACGCCGCCCTGGTCGGCGGACGTTTCGCGGAACTGGAACATCGACTGCGGCAGGCCGCCAGGTGCCTGGAGGTCGTCCTGCCCCTGTGGCTGCAGGGTCTGGGGCCGGGGATGCTGCGCTGGGTGCGCCTGGACGAACCCCCGGCCGAGGTGGATGCGGACGACCTGGCCTTCCTGGACGTCTTCCTGGAACTGCCGGGTCTGGATGATGAACCTGGAGCGGACGGCGAGCTGCTCTACGCCGCCTGCGACGGGGCCCTGCACTCGTCCCGCCGGCTGATCGGTTTCCGGGGCGACGCGGCCGCCGTGATGGCCGCCCAGTCGCGCCGGCTGGACCC
>JALUJS010000670.1 GCA_027056825.1 Candidatus Krumholzibacteriia bacterium
GCCTCCATGGACGCGGTGCCCTTGTCCTGGTCGAACGTGGCCCGGCCCTGCTGGGCGACCAGGCGGTCCGGGGCGGGCAACACCTTGCGGAGGAAGGAAAAGCCGCCCTCTGCGGCATCCTGTCCGGGAGTGATCGTTCCGGCGGGAGTGCCGTCCAGGTTCAGCAGGGTGATGCGGCCGGGAAATCCCTGCACCACGGCCAGGGTGTGGTCGTCCAGGAAGAACAGGCTGTGGGGACGTCGCAACTCGCCGGGACCGGCGCCCTCGCGGCCCAGGGTCGTTACAAGCTCGCCGTCCGGGGAGATGACCAGCACCTGGGCCAGCTGCATGTCCAGCAGATAGGTGTTGCCGTCGGGGCCCTGGACCGCGGCGGTCACAAGTCCCAGGAGAATCTCATCATCGTCCTCGCCGCCGACGCGCCACATCTCCACGGGGGTGACGGTGCGGCTGGAAGGGGGTCCTGCGGGCAGGGTGATTTGCGGAACGGTGGTCGCGGTGAGCAGAGAGGGCAGGCATAACGTTGCCGACAACAGCAAGGCGGCCATGCGATTCATGAGGGGACTCCCGTTGATGAAGAAGGGCCGCCCATCCGGCGGCCCCGTATTTACGTTTCATGGGGGGAATGGTTCCCGCCGCGAGCATGTCAGAAGCTGATTCCCGCGGTCACGCCGAAGAAGAAGGCGTCCTTGTCCGCGCCCGCGCCGTCGACGGCGTCCTTGGCGTCGCCCAGCAGGGTGGTGTAGGTCACCGAGGGGGTGATGTCCACCACCGGCAGGGGATGCCAGGGAATCGAGGCGGTCAGCGCCAGATCGGTGGGGCCGGAGCCGAGGCTGGTCAGGGCTTTTTCCTGGGGCAGATACCCGCTGAAGTATCCGTTGACGTAGTCCTCGCTGCCGTAGCCCAGGGCCGCGGCGAGGTCGAGGTTCGTCATCGGGCTCAGGGGCAGGCTGTGGGAGGCGCCGAGCTGGACGTAGCCGCCGTCGATCTCGTCGATGTCGTAGTAGATGGACACCGAGGGGGAAAAGAGGATGTTGGCCGCTGCGGCGACGTAGAGTTCGGTGGTGGAGTCGATGTCGAGGTTGGGATAGGTGTAGTGGATCAGTCCCGCACCGAGCTGCAGGAAGGGGAAGGAAGCCCCGTACCGCAGGGTGTAGTCGATCTCGTTCATCTGGCCGGCCAGGCCATCGGGATCTTCCGCGGTGGTGTGGTAGTCGGTCAGGTCCATGTTGCCCCAGATGTCGAAGCCGAAGCCCATGATGTCGGCCGAGACCTCCGGCTGCAGCACCGGATCGTCGGTCAGCGCCTGGCCGCGCCAGACGTACTTGCTGAACAGGCCCAGGCCGGCCGAGGCGTCGACCGGGCCGAGGGCGGCGGCGGGATCGGCGAAGGTCAGGAGCATCAGGGCGGACAGGATGATCAGAAGGGCTTTCATGGGGCACTCCTTGCTCGGGGTATGGCGGCGGGTTCCTTCCCGCTGGTTTTGCAGGAGACCATGGTGGCCGTCGGCGGGGTTTGCCGTCAAGGGAAATCGAATTGTCTCAAGTCCGGACGCGGCGCGGTCGAAAACAGGGGACGCCATTCGCCCCCTGGGCGCAACGGAAGGAAATGCACGCCGTGAATACCGAACTCAACCTGCCCGGTCCCGACGTCCCGGCCGTGGACGCGGAACGCCTGCTGGCCGAATTCGGGGGCAACCAGGAAATCCTCGACGAACTGCGGAACCTCTTCCTGGAACATGCCCCGCCCATGTACGACTCCATCCTGGCGGCCATCGAGACCAGAAACGCCGATGTCCTGGCCAAGGACGCCCACAGTTTCAAGGGCGCCTGCGCCACCTACGGGGCTCCGCGCCTGTCCCAGGTCTGCAAGATCCTGGAACTGAGCGCCAAGGCGGGCGACCTGGACCGCTGCCAGGAGCTGATCGACGTGTTCAAGTTGGAATACGAAACCGTCTTCACGGAACTGGCAAAGGTGAAGACCGAGCACTGACGATCCGGAACCGGAGAAGGAAACCCCGGGCCGTATGGTCCGGGGTTTTCGCGTTCTGTTCAGAGGTTCGGATCCTCGTCCGGCACATCGGTTCCGTTATCCAGCCCGGTGAAGCGCGGAGCCCCCACGGCCTTGAGGATGCGGCGGCTGAGGATGTGGTAGATGTGGGTTTCCCAGTTCACGATACCCGCACGCATATGCAGCTGGCGCAGGTAGGTCAGGAACTTGTACCGCTCGCGGTCGGTGTAGCCGATCGCGCCCATGGCGTGGGCGAGATGGGCGTACATGGTGTCCAGCTCGTGCTGGGTGGGCAGGCGGGTGGAGCGGTGGGGATGGCGCACCTTCATCTCGGGCCGGCGGCTGCTGACCGGTGCCGGGCCGCCCATGACGCCCTGCGCCCGCCTGGCGGGAACCGAGGGATCGTCCTGGCCGCCGGCGCGGCGCCAGGCCTGGCGGATCTCCCACGAGTAGAGCATGACCGCCTGGGCCAGGTTCAGCGAGGGCTGCGCGGGCGAGGTGTCCACCATGGACAGGTAGCGGCAGATGTCGGCCTCGTCGTTGGTCATCCCCGTGCGCTCGGTGCCGAACATCAGGGCCACCTTGCCGGTGCGGCTGTGGTCGACGATGACCTCGGCCAGGTCGTCCGGGGGCAGCAGGGCGTCCTTGCGCAGTTGCCGGGGACGGGCGGTGGTGCCGCAGACGGTGGTGCAGTCGCCGATGGCGTCCATCAGGTCGTCCACGATCACGGCGTTGTCCAGGATGTCTTCGGAGCCGTGGGCCAGGGAGTAGGCGCTGCGGCCCTTGGGATTCAGGGGCGAGATGAGCCGCAGGTGCTTGAGTCCCATGGTTTTCATGGCCCGGCAGGCCGCCCCGATGTTCATGGGCTCGGTGGTGCGGCTCAGGACCACGACGACATTGTCGAGGTCGGGGGGACCCTGGCCTTCGGCGAGGGTCTGGGGATCAGGGGTCATGGCGGGAACCTCGCGGCGAAATGACGCCTTATTTGATGTTTTATTGGCTGCCGTGGATCCGGATCTCCGGACGCGGCCAGCCAGGCTCCGATGGGCCAAGGTAAGACGGTTCCAGGGGATTGTAAACCGGACAGGGGGCCGGTTCGGGGTCCGTGGGGATTCCCGGGGGAAGGGCATATCCTGTGAAAAATCCCTTCAGTCCACCGGGTAACCGGACGATAAGGGGATGGAATGCTCGGTACTCGCCCAACCCCGAGGTATGGCATCTGATGACGGATTTCGAGATCATCAACGAGGAAAAGGCCCAGAGCAGGGCCCGCGTGGTCATCTGCTGGATCTCCCTGGCCGGGTTCATGCTCATGGCCTGGACCAAGGGAATGCACGGCTCGGACCTGATGAACAAGGGCCTGGCCACCATCCTGGCCTACCTGGCGTTCTCGACGGTGTGGTACGAGCTGGTCAAGCGCTACCCCAACAAGTTCCCCGGGCGCCGGAATATCTCCCTGGCCGCGGACCTGGGCATCATGACCGCCTGGTTCCACCTGGGCGGCGGCGAGGTCGCCACCTACTACCCCATCTTCCTGTGGGTGATCATCGGCAACGGCATCCGCTTCGGCGAGGCGTTCCTGCAGCGCGGGATCATCATGGGCGCGCTGGGCTTCGGCTCGGTGCTGTACTTCAACCCCTACTGGCGATCCCACCTCGACGTGGGGTTGGGCCTGCTGCTGGGCGTCCTCGTGCTTCCCATCTTCTACCAGGGAGCCCTGCGCCGCCTGCGCAAGATGAACGACCTGAAGGTGGAGCTGGCCAAGTCGCGCCTGGCCGAAAAGGCCAAGGACCGCTTCCTGGCCTCCATGAGCCACGAGATCCGCACCCCCATGAACGGCGTGCTGGGCATGGCCGATTCGCTCAGCCGCACGAACCTCGACGCCGACCAGCGGGAGCAGCTGCAGGTGATCACCAGTTCGGTGGAGTCCCTGCTGCGGACCATCGGCGACGTCCTGGACTACGCGGGCATGACCGCCGAGAAGCTCACGCTGCAGACCCAGGAGTTCGACCTGCACCAGACCCTGCAGGACGTCGTGAGGCTGATGAAGACTTCCGCCGACGAGCGCGGCATCGCCCTGGAGTTCGACTACGACAGGGACACTCCGCGCAACTTCGTCGGCGATCCGGCCCGCATCCGCCAGGTGGTCTTCCACCTGCTGAGCAACGGCATCAAGTTCACCGAGCAGGGGTCGGTGCGCCTTACCTGCCGCCTGGAGAAGGACGAGGTCGCCATCGCGGTGATCGATACCGGCATCGGCATTCCCACCGGCAGGATGGACGAGCTGTTCCGCGGCTTCGAGCAGGGGGACAACAGCACGACCCGCCGCTACGAGGGCATGGGGCTGGGGTTGGGCCTGATCCGGCAACTCACCAGCCTGATGAAGGGCAGGCTGGAGGTGGAGTCGCAGGAATGCGTCGGTTCCACCTTCACCGTGTGGCTGCCGCTGACGCCGGTAGCCGAGCCCGCCGCGACGCCGGTCGAAAAGGGCGAACACGAGGAGAAGCGCTGGAACCTGAGGGCCCTGGTCGTGGAGGACAACAAGTTCAACCAGGTGGTCATGTCGCGCCTGCTGGGGATGCTGGGCATGGAGACGGTCATGGCTGACAACGGCATGGAGGCCCTGGAGAAGGTCCGCCGCGAGAGTTTCGACGTGGTCTACATGGATATCCGGATGCCGGTGATGAACGGTTTCGAGGCCGCCATGAAGATCCGCGCGGCCGAGGACGAGGCCGCCCGCGTGCCCATCATCGCGGTGACGGCCGACGCCACCGAACAGGTCCGGGAGCGCTGCCGCGAGGTCGGCATGAACGCCTTCCTGGCCAAGCCCCTGACCCTCAAGAGCCTCACGGCGGTCACCGAATCGGTGCTGGAGACGGCCGGTTGCACCGAACCGGAACCCGTCATGGCGTGATCCGGGTTGACCCGGATCAACCCAGCCCTTCGAGGGCCTGCTTCGCCTTCGCCGGGGCCGCCGCGGCCCGGCGATTCTGTTTGGCCATCAACCGCTGGATCATCTTCAGGTCCCGCGGACCGAGCTGCAGGGCCGTATCCACCCACACCGTCGTGATCTCGATGAGTTCCTCGTAGGTGATGGGGTTCACGCACTGCCGGATGCGGTTCAGCGCGTGATGGGCGTTGGCGCGGCGGTGGGCGCTGGCGATGTAGGCCTGGACGGCGCGGTGGCCCTGGCCGTTGTCCGCCACGATGTCCACCAGCCCCAGCTTCAGCATCTGGTCGGCCGTCAGCACCTCGCCGGTGGTGATCAGCCGCTTGGTCACGTCGGGGGTGGTGCGGCGGATCAGGAAACTGTAGGCGCCCATGCCGGGAATGAGGTTGAACATGATCTCCGGCAGGCCGAAACGGGCGCGCCGTTCGGCCACGACCAGGTTGCTGGAGATGGCGGCCTCGAAGCCGCCGCCCAGGGCCTCCCCCTGCACCAGCGAGATGGTGGTGATGGGCAGGTCGAAGTGGACGGCGTTGGGGTACAGCACGTCGATGCAGGCGGTGGCGTAATCCAGCAGGCCCTGCCGGTCGCGGTCGGTGATCAACCGGAAAAAGAGCCCGAGGTCGCCGCCGTAGTTGAAGATGCCCGGCGTGGCGCTGGACAGGATGGTGTAGCGCACCGGGGGTTCGAGCCCCCGGTCGAGGGCCTTGCGGCAGACGGAGACCAGCTCGGCCTGGAAGCGCTTCAGTTCGGCCAGGATATCCAGGTTGAAACAGGGGCGCGGTTGGGGGTCGATGGTGTACCACAGGGAGCGGTATAGCCGGTCGTAACGGACCCGGACCTGCCGGTAGTCATTGGCGATGGGGACGAAGCGGTCGTCCTTGACCATGGGAACCCTCTGAACCGGGCCGTCTGTCGCCGCAGGGGAGCCCTGCGGGCCGGTGAGGCTGGATCGGCCGGATGATGTTGCAAAGCAAAGGGGGGCGAGGCACGCCAACCCGGAATCACCGAACATTTCTATGATATCACGTATCCGCCGGTGAATCCATCAAAAACCGTTGCACCCCAATCATCAACCATGATCATTGGTGACAAGCGGACCGGGAACATGGCCTCGGCCCGGACGGTACAGGCACGGCGTCAGGTCAGTGGCCGGGAGCCGGCCGCGGTCCGAACACTTCCGCCTGATCGAGCCAGGCCTGCATCCAGGCCGGATCGCCCGGGCCGGCGCCGGCGATGAGGGAATCCGGATACAGTTTGGGCATGCGGGCGGTGAACATGTCCTCCATGACCCAGGACCGGATGTGGAGGTGATCGTCGAGGTCGAGGATGCAGATGGGGGTATGCGAGTCTCCGTAGACGGTGAAGGCCAAGGCGGTGTGTCCGTCGTCCTCGAAGCGGACCCGGGGCAGGCGGGCGCCCAGGTGGAGGTCGGCCAAAGGGCGCATGTAGGGTTCGGGAAAAGTCGGCAGGGCCAGCCGGGCCAGGGCCGAATCGGGCTCCTGGGCGCCGGGGAAGGTCA
>JALUJS010000671.1 GCA_027056825.1 Candidatus Krumholzibacteriia bacterium
TTCAACTGCATGCTCAGGACCGCCACCCCGCCGAAAATCAGGACGAAGGTCACAACGGAAATCACGATGACGCTCTTCATTTTTTCTCCTCAAGTCCGGGCCCCGGTGGTCGAAGACCCATGTGGGCAATCAGCATTGGCAACCCCGGTGCCACCGGAGGCGGCATTTCCGCCGCCAGGGGGCCCGCGTCAAGTCCCTGTCCTTTCAGGGGTTCCCTTTTCCCACTCCGCCGCCAAGCAAGGCGCGGACCCACAGGGCGGGGAAACTTATGCCTGCTGCGGAAGCCTTTCTTGCCGCCGCCTCGCCTCGGCCCGGATCTGGCCGATTTCATCCAGATCACGCCTTTCCCGCCGGGAAAGCTCCTCCAGCCAGGCGGCTTTTTGCCTTTTGCGCAGTTGGTTGAGGACCTCCAGATCCCTCCATGCCGCGTTGAGTTCGCTCAGCGCCCCGGCCAATCGCGTTTCCGCGGCGGCCAGTTCCTGGTCGCAGGCCTTCAGTCTGCTCCGCAGATGCTCCAACCACCTGGTCTTGGCCAAAAGATCCGAAACCCTGAGACGCTTTCCGGTGGGAGCTTCCATTTCCCGGCGCAGTTCGGCCTCTATTTCATCCCGCCGCGTCCGGCAGCGGGCCGCTTCCTGCCTGGCCAGGGCCACCGCCCGACCCTTGTCGTCCACGATGCGCCGGCGGTAGCGGCGCACGCTCTCGAGGCGGAACCGGAAAGCCATCTACTCCACCTCCGTCAGGCGGCGCAGGCCCGCCATGGTTTCCTCCAGTGACGAGGTCTCGTTCACGCCCTGGGTGAGGAATTGCCGGATGTCGTCCGCCTTGGCCAGGGCCTGGTCCAGATCCGGGTCGCTGCCGGGAACGTAGGCCCCGATATTCACCAGGTCCCGGTTGTCCTCCAGGCTCTTGAGCCACCGCATCAGCCGCGCGCCGGCCTCCAGGTCCGGTTTGTCGATGATGTCGTTGCGCAGGCGGCTGATGCTGCCCAGGACGTCCACGGCCGGATAGTGGTGTTGCCGAGCCAGGTCCCGGCTCAGCATGATGTGGCCGTCCAGGATGGACCGCATGGCGTCGCCGATGGGGTCGTGGATGTCGTCTCCCTCGATCAGGACGGTGAAGAACGCGGTCATGGCGTTGACCTGCGACCAGCCGGCCCGCTCGCAGAGCCGGGGCAGGGCGGCGAATACCGAGGGCGGGTAGCCCTTGGTTGTGGGCGGCTCCCCTGCGGCCAGTCCGATTTCCCGCAGCGCCATGGCGTAGCGGGTGGCGGAATCCATGAGGAAAAGGACTTCCCGGTCCGCCTCCCGGAAATGCTCGGCGATGGTCATGGCCGTCTCGGCGCCCTTGGCCCGCATGACGGCGCTTTCGTCGCTGGTAACCACGACCACCACGCTGCGCGCCAGGCCTTCCGGCCCCATCCGGGCCAGGGTAATCGCCGAAAATGCCCGCGCAGTCGCTGTCGGAGCCGGCGCGGGCAAGGTCTTCAAGGTTTCCGACATCCACGAGCTGTTCAATTTCCCCGAGGGCGGCGTCATGGTCATCCAGAACTCCTCCCCGCGCTTTATCGGCGCGCTGCACAAAGCGGCGGCCGTTGTCATCGAGAGGGGCAACCGCACCGATCACATGTCGTCGGTGGTCCGGGAGCTCAACGTCCCCTGTGTCGTAAGAATCCCCTCGATTTTTTCCAAGCTGCAAAACGGACAGGAAATCACGGTCGATGCGACCGAGGGGAAAATTTACGAGGGCCGGGTGTCCGAGCTGCTGAACACGGAAAACCCGGTCCTGAAGGAACCGGCCGTCGAAATCAGGCACACGCAGTCCCACCTGCTTCTGTCCAAAATGGCCGACCTGATCTTCCCCCTC
>JALUJS010000672.1 GCA_027056825.1 Candidatus Krumholzibacteriia bacterium
GGCGGAGATGGCGAGCAGAGCGTCTATCACTGTACGTCTCCGTAGTGGTGGGCGAGCCAGGCCTCGGCGGCGTCGAAGAGTCGGAGTGCGGCGGCGCGGCCCGCGAAGCGGCGCTGCTCGATGTCCCCGCGGATGGTCCTGGCGACGTACCACGCGGCCTCGCGCGTGCGCTCGTCCGCGCTATGGGTGGCGACGTAGACAGCGGCCGCGAGGGCGCGTGGCAAGTCCTGCGTCCGTGCGCCCCCCAAGCGGGCGCGGGCCCACCGCGTGGCTGCGCTGCTGCTGCCCGCGACCCAGACGGTGGCGAGGCGGTCTAGCTCGTACTCCACGGCCACGGCAGGCGCTGGGCTGGCGTGGTCGGAGTCGTGCCAGTCCTGCATTACCATCGGGGTCAGGTAGCGGCGCAGCGCCAGCGCAGCGGCGGGCGGCAGGCTCGCGACGGGTCTACGCACGGGTCAGGCTCCCTTCGGCGGCCAGGATTCGGGTCAGGCCGTGGGGCATGGGCGCCACGGTGGCGGCGCGCTGCTGGCCGTCGCGGATGCTGCGGGCCTTCCGGGCCTTCGCTTCCTGGCTCGCGCCGCCTGTCCACCAGGGCGCCAACCCGTCCGGCGTCAGGCTGCGTCCCTTCGAGGCGGCGCGTAGGACGCTGGCGCCCACGGATGCCACGCCGATGGTCGGCAGCATAAGGTACGGGTGTGGGATGCGCCCAAGGTCGTGGAGCCACGGATAGGGCTGCTTGATGCACCACGGTTGCTCCGACTGGTACCAGCGCGAGGCGAGGATCTGGCCCACCCCGGTATCCGTTCCGGTGCCTCCTGTGATTGGTCCGACGGGGGTGGCCTTGCTCTCGCTCCACATGACGCCGGCCAGGATGCCAGCAGGCAGGCCGTGCACCTCTTCGATGGCACGTGATAGGGCGATGACCCGCTGGCGCGGCCACGAAGCGCGGATGGCGTCTCGGTGGCGCTGCCAGAGGTCCCGCTCGGCGGCCCAGTAGTCGTGCCACGTCTGCGACGTGGGCACGGGCGGCGGGTCGCCCATGGTCCGGGCGATGTCGTTCGCGAGGGCGACCTCTGACTGGTCGAGGCCGGCCACGCTGCCCCGTGCCCCGCTGGGGCGCAGTAGGCGCAGGAGGCCAGCGGCTGCGGCCAGTGTCCCGAGTGCGCGCCCTACGTCCACGGCTCTACCTCCCACCTCACATGCACAGGGGCTCCGGGCGGTAGTCCAGTGCCCTGCCATAGCAGGACCACCGGGCCCACGGCCACCACCTCCGCGGCGGCGTCCGGCCCTTGGGCCAGCACGACGGGGCCGCGGTAGATGGCGGCGGCGGCGCCTGGTGTCGCGTCGCGCAGCGTGGCGGCCACGCGCCAGCCCCGGACGCCGGGCGCGCCCGGGAGCGAGAGGCGGATGGTGGCGGCGCCCCCCGCGTCTGCGGTGGTCTCCGCGTCCCACTGCCACGGGATGGGCGCCCCGGCCTTCATGACCGGGCCTCCAGGATGACGGTCACGGCGGCGGCGGTGCTGTTCGTTACGGCGACGAGGACGGGCACCGTGGGGCCCACCTCCACGCCTGGGGCCAGCGCCCACACCGTCCCCGCGTCGGCTCCGGTCTGGACGGGGCCGCCGTCCCCCTGGTCGTCTACCAGGGACGCGCCCGCAACCGTGGCGGATGCCACCACGCCGGTCTGGGGCGCCGTGCCGGCGCCGTCAGCGGCCATGAGGCGGAGCGACACCAGGCGCCCGGGCTGCTGCGGGCGTACTGTCAGTGTGGTGGTAGCTCCGGGTGCTACCGTGGCGGTGCGGCGAGTGAGCATCACACCCACTCCCCCACGAGCTCCAGGCGCACCGCGAGCACCGCGTTAGCGGC
>JALUJS010000673.1 GCA_027056825.1 Candidatus Krumholzibacteriia bacterium
AGGTGCTGGAGGTGGTCCTGAGGGATGTGGACGAGGCCATTGTCCACAGTGACGACCATCCGGCGTATGTCCGTGCGCTGAAGCGGATCAGGGCCAAGGTAAGACACCTGGTGACTCCTGGGAGCGATTACCGCGACCGTCATAACAAGCTGTGGGAGATCAACCTGCTGGATCTGTTGATCCGGCATAGTGGAGGGAATCACAAGCGGGAGACCATCGCGTGGTCCAAGCGCAGGCAGGGCAGCGCGGAAAGGTTGGTGATCTTTCTGGTGTGGAGGAACTATATCAAGGGAAGGAGAGAAAAAGACCGTCAGAGTCCCACGCCGGCGATGGCGCGGGGGATGCTGGATAGGCGGTTGACGGTGCAGGATGTGCTATCAAGGCGGCTTTTCCGGAGCTTGATCGAGCTACCCCCGCGGTGGAGCGAGTACTACGACCGGGCGGTGGAGACGCCGGTGTTGGGCCGGAACCTGAGGCACGAGTTGAAGATGGCGTACTGAGGTGGGCAAAAAAGGAAGCGGGCCGGGAGTGAACCCGGCCCGCCAGGGGAAAAACACAATTTCGAGGGCACAACTTACTGGAAACGGACTTCACTGCGGCGGTCCACATCGAAAGCCTTGAACAACCCCCCGGTCTCATTTTCCGTCAGGATCTCAGGCATCCCGTCCCCATCCAGATCCAGCAGTTCGATCCGGCTGAAGAAGTTCTCGTCCTCCCACTCCACGTTGCCGCTGATGGGATCCAGGACCTTGCCGGTGTTCAGGACCACCTCGTTTCGGCCGTCGCCGTCGACATCGCCGCATCGGATCTGCGTGGCGGTGTACTCGTCGATGCTGGTGTTGTCCTTGGTGAAATTCGCGCCGTCGACCTGGACCAGGCGTCCATCGGCGATCATGGCGATTTCCGACGGCGTGTCGTCATCCAGGTTGGCCACCGTGAAGCAGGAAATGGTCGTATACTCTCCCGTCAGCGTTTCCCACAGGGGCCTGAAGTCCTCGAGCGCCCATGCGTAGACCATCCCGCCCGCGGTGCGGCACAGCAGGGAATCGTCCAGGCCGTCCCCGGAAAGATCCACCACCAGCACCTCCTCCGGAGCACCGGCCAGGGTCTTGCTCTTCCAGACCTGCTGGACGCCGTCGCCGGTCAGGTGGAAAACCTGAACCGAGCCGAAGCGTTCGGCCACGGCGAAATACATCCCCACACCGCCGGCTACCGGCTCGAACTGGGCCATGTGGCCCAGGCGCAGGGCGCACCAGGCAAGGTCCCGATACTGGGCGTAGGTGAGTTCGCGCTCCCGGGGGGCCGCGTGGGCCGTAGGGAGCAGCGCCCACGTGAGAATAGACGCAAACGCGAACAGAAGCAGGGATCGGAACGGAACGGAGGAACGGCGGGCCGGGTTCATGGGCAACCTCGCTGCTGGAATGCGACAGGCAGGGGATCAGGAGCAATATATCTCAACTTCGACCCGCGCCCAACCAAAACCGGGTCACCCGCCGGGCCTACCAGGGCACCGGGACACCCAATCCCAGGCGCAGGGACCAGTTGATATAGTCATGGCCGTGTCGCTTGTACTGGCGGTACTGCAACCGAATCTCGGCAAGGTAGCGGGTCCAGGCCCATTCCATGCCCACAGCAGCGACCGGGGCCCATCCGGTCTCGGTGCCACGACCTTCCCCTGCGGCGAAGGAGATTTCGCTCATGCCGATGCCCGCCTCGACGTAGAGGCTGCGCACCGGCAATGGGGCCTCGGCAGAACCGTCATCTGGCTCGCCTGCCCCGGTCGGGTTCGTGCGCCGGGAGAAGTAGCGGCGCAGGAGAAGATCCCCGCTGCGGACACGGTAGTGGGTGTAGAG
>JALUJS010000674.1 GCA_027056825.1 Candidatus Krumholzibacteriia bacterium
GTGCTGGGCTTCCCCTTCATCTTCCGGGGCGCCCTGGACGTCCGCGCCACGGCCATCAACGAGCAGATGAAGATCGCCGCCGCCCACGCCCTGGCCGAGCTGGCCCGCGAACCGGTGCCCGCCGAGGTGGCCGCCGCATACGGGGGCGAGCATTTCGAGTTCGGACCCGAGTACATCATTCCCAAGCCCTTCGATTCGCGGGTGCTGGTGGCCGAGGCCATGGCCGTGGCCCGCGCCGCCTGCGACACGGGCGTGGCGCAGGAGCCCATTACCGACTGGGACGCCTACCGCGACCGCCTCGAGGGCATGACCGACCGCAGCGTCATGGTCATGCACTCGATCCGCGCCCGGGCCCGCGCCCTGAACAAGCGCATCGTGTTCCCCGAGGGCGAGGACGAGCGCGTGCTCGAGGCCTGCCGCATCTGCGTCACCGAGGGCTACTGCCGGCCCATCCTGCTGGGCAACGAGGAACGCATCCGGGCGCGTGCGGACGCGCTGGGAGTGGACCTCCAGGACATGACCATCAAGGATCCCCGCACCGACCCGGAAAACGACGCACTGGGCGAACTGCTGTGGCGGGAGCGCGCGCGCAAGGGCTACACCCTGGCCAAGGCCAGGCGCATGGTCATCCGGCCCATCCACCACGGCATGATGATGGTCCGCCGCGGCCACGCCGACGGCATGGTGTGCGGGGCCGACCGGCCCTACGTGGATTCCCTGCGCTGGGTGCTGACCCTGGGCAACCTGCGTCCGGGCATCAAGCACGCCGTGGGCATGCACGTCCTGCTGGTGCAGGGCAAGGTGTACATCCTGGCCGACACCACGGTGAACTTCGACCCGGACAGCCGCATGCTGGCCGACATCGCCCTGCGCGGCGCCGCGGTGGCGCGGTACTTCAACCTGAACCCCGTGGTGGCCATGCTCTCGTTCAGCAACTTCGGCGACAACAACCGGCCTGAGAGCCGCAAGGTGCGCGAAGCGGTCCACATCCTCCAGCGGGAGCATCCCGAACTGAGGGTCGACGGCGAGATGCACGCCGACGTGGCCGTCACCCCGGCGGCCTGCCGGGTGTCGGTGCCCGACTGCAAGGTCGAGGGCAAGGCCAACGTCCTGGTCTTCCCGGACCTGCAGAGCGGGAACATCGCCTACAAGCTGCTCAAGACCCTCGGCCAGTGCGAGACCATCGGTCCGCTGCTGGTGGGCCTGGAGCACCCGGTGAACCTCGTGTCCCTGCAGTCGACCGTGTCGCAAATCGTCAACATCGCGGCGCTGTCGGCCTACCAGGTGGCCGAGGAAGCTTAACCCGCATAATTCATGAAGGAGCTACTGCGGATGGTTAACGGCGCGACTGGAAAGGCGTTCTCGGATTTGCTCGGTCAACGTACCGCACCGGGTACGCCTCCCTCGCAAATCCTTGTGAGCCCCTCTCCAGTCGCGCCGTTTCCTCATCCTCGCTACGCTCCTTCATGAATTATGCGGGCTAACCGGTCCGGGGCGGCCCGTCATCCGGGCCGCTCCGGGTCATGCTCTTGGTATTCAAGATGATACGTGTCCCGGGCCCTGAGGGGCCCGGGACAAGAAATCACCCAGAATCGCAAAAATGCGGTTGAATCTCCACCGATCTGATGCTAAAATTCATCCGTGGGTTGGAGAATCTCCCTGAACGCCCCGGATATTGTGCATGGCTGGGTTTGAGCCGTCATTCCTGCTTCCTGTCCTTACATCGCTTGACAGTGGATTCGGAGGGGCCGTGCACAATATCGAGGGCGTTTTTTCCTGTCCCGCTCCCCGGTAAGGCCTTACCATGACACCGCCGGTCCACGCTGGTTCGGCCGGTTTTCCCTTC